>JBIKHR010000046.1:0-12775 GCA_044362035.1 Polaromonas sp.
GTCATCCAGGCCATGAGCCTGAGTTTCAAGCTCACCGCGCGCGAGGCCGAGGTGCTGTACTGGGTGGTCAAGGGCAAGATCAACCGCGACATCGGCGACATTCTGGGCACCAGCCCGATGACCGTGAAAAAACACCTGGAGCGCGTTTTTGCCAAGCTCGGCGTCGAAACCCGCACCGCGGCCGCCGGCATGGCCATGAACCGCATCCGCCTGCTGCACCCGCAGTTCGAAAACTAAGCCCGCAAGGCGGCGCGGCCCTCAGTGCGTGGGCGGCTTTCCCGCCTGCGCGGCCGGTGATGCATCCAGGCCCTCGTCCTCGGGCGCCAAGTGCCCGTCACGCCGGATGGACTCGCGCAGCCGGTGTTCGCGCAGCCGGCCCAAGGTGTGTTCAAGCGCCCGCTGGAGCTTTTCAGCTGCACCCCGAAAGGCTTCATCCAGCCGGGGTGCCACATGGTTAACAGCCATGGGCGCGTGACTGACCAGCCGGGCCTCAATCAGGCAGCGCTTCTGGTCGGGGCTCAAGCGGTCGCTGTTCTGGTCGCTCAGATGCACCTCCAGCGTGGTGATCTCGTTTCGAAACCGGCTCAGTCCCTCGGTCAGTTCACTGCGAGCCCAGCGCTCTAGCGATGCGTCGGTATGCACCGTGTGGTTGGCGTTGACTTGAATTTGCATGTGTGGCGGTCCTTCCAACTCCAGTCTGGGGCGGGGCGGTCCTGTTTTTTGTAGGTCCTCTCCGGGAGCCAGGGTAGGGGCCGGGGAGGCCATTTGCGGGTCAGTCGGGCCGCCGTGGCCAGCTTGGGCATAAGCCGCTACAATCGCAGCTTCGGTATCGCACAGCTTTTTTGTGACCAGCCTTTCCAAATTCATATCTTGAAGTGGTTTGACCCCAAGAGCGCGGCGCTTCTCAGAGCCCGGACTTCACAGTGTTTTCAGTGCCCACCCAGCACTGAACCTACCCAACACTGTTCTATTTTCCTAGCAAAGACTTCCCAAGCGGTGCCTAAGACCGGCCATCTGCGCCCCAAGCAGAGACCGGAACCCTTGGCTTGTTCGCAAGTCGTTAGTTTTCCCTTTTTTATTCATGAACCATCATCTCAATCCCATCGAGGTGGGCAAGTACAGGGTCTCGCCACTGGCGACCCAACTCGACGACGGCGGCTTTGCCGCCTCGGTGTCCATCCGCTCCGGCAAAGGCAGCGCCACCCATGACAGGGTTTCGCGCTTTTCCACCTTGTTCGACAATGCGCCTGCGGCATTGCATTACGCGACCGAGCACGCACTGGCCTGGATCGGCGAGCGCAGCCCGGCCGCTCACGCCTGAAACCGGCCCCTCAACAAACCGATTTTTGTATTTATCCTGAAGGAAATGCAGCCATGGCAAAAGAAGAACTGATTGAAATGCACGGTCTGGTCGAAGAGGTGCTTCCGGACTCGCGATTTCGTGTCACGCTGGACAACGGCCACAAGCTGATCGCTTACACCTCCGGCAAGATGCGTAAGAACCACATCCGCATTCTGGCCGGTGACCAGGTCTCGCTCGAACTTTCCCCTTACGACCTGAGCAAGGGCCGCATCACTTTCCGGCACATCGCCGGTCGTGCGCCCACAGGCTCGGTGCGCCCGCCTCCGGCGCGCTGACACAGCGCTTGCCGTCCGGCAAGTCTTTCTGCGCTCCACGTTTTTTCTTGAACGGCTGCCCTTGGGCAGCCGTTTTTCGTGGTCGCCACGGCTCAGCCCGCCACGTTACAGCCGCTGGCCGGCCTTGCCCACCCCTTCCTACACCCAATGACGGCCGCGCCTACAGCGCCGGGGTGGGCCTGCGCCTAGATTGGCGCCACGGGTTGCCTGTTCAGCCCGCCATCCTTAACCAATCTTCGAGGAGTTTCAGATGAAAACCGTTTCTCAAGTCATGACCCGTGGCGTTCGCGCCATGGCCCCGACCGATTCCGTGGTTCGTGCCGCTCAGCTCATGGAAGAGCTGGACGTGGGTGCGGTGCCCGTTTGCGAAAAAGAGCGCCTCGTCGGCATGGTGACTGACCGCGACATCGTGGTGCGCGGGGTGGCCCAGGGCCTGGGCGGGCAGGGCACCAAACTGTCCGAAATCATGAGCCGCGAAGTCCGGTCCTGCCGTGAAGACGAGTCAGTGGACGATGTCCTCAACACCATGTCGATCCACCAGATACGCCGCATGCCGGTGCTGGACCGCCAGCAGCACCTGGTGGGCGTTGTCTCGCTGGGCGACATTGCCGCCAGCGTGCGCAACCAGCATGTAGCCGAGTCGTTGGGCGAGATTTCGGAAACCACTGAAAAACACCGTGCCGGTATGTTGCCGGTCAAAACCAAGGGGGGCAACGGTGCTGCCGCCGTTCGTTCTGCCCGCGGGCCAGGCTGAATGGGGGCAAGGTCATGTATTGGTCCTACAAGATGAGTAGTCCCTTACTGACGCGCTTGGCCCAACAATTTTTTTAAGCTGAACCTGCCTTCCAACCTCAACCCTTTTTCACCTAGGAGCTCTTCATGACAGCAGACAACCCCAGCCAGAAAACCACTTCCAAACGCGGATTTGCCTCTATGGATCCGCAACGCCAAAAAGAAATCGCCAGCCTGGGCGGCAAGGCGGCCCATGCCAGCGGCAAAGCGCATGAGTTCAACACTGCAGAAGCCCGCGAAGCCGGTCGCAAAGGCGGCCGTGCCGGTCGTCGCTCGGTCGCCGGCAACTCGCCCGCCGAGTCCTGAGCCGCGCGGCACATCGGTCCGTCCTTGTGGCGGGCAGATGGCGTCCCCGTTGCCCGCAGCGCCCGCAAGGCCCTGCGGGTATTTTTATGAGCGGGCGGTTTGGCGTTCACTGACTTTCACTGACGGCGGCCTCGGCCCTGTCTGACGCGGTACGTGCTCTGGGCCATGCACAGTCTTTTCATCCGTATGTAGCGCATTGAAAGGACACCCCATGGCAACCAGCAGTATTTTGGGCGGAGACCCGGCCCCCACATGGCCCCGCGGCAGCGATGTTGCCAGCCTGGGGCCCAGCGACAGCACCGACAGCGGTAGCGATGCGCGCGGCGGCTTTGACTTTGACGAGCTCAGCAGCGACACCGATGCCGAAGGCACGGGCGAGCGCAGTTCTGTTGATCCGCTCAACGTGCGCAGCGACGCCGACATCCTGCCTGACCACATTGAGGGCATGCCCGCGCTGGACATGGAAATCGCCATTGAGTCTGCTGTTGAGGCCGCCACTGAAGACGAGGCGGCTCTGATGAATGACATGGACCGCAGCGAAATCAGCGCACTGGCGGCGCAAGACGAGACGCTGGACTTGCCGGGCGAGGAAGAACCCGGGGACTGAGCCGGTCACCGGGCAGCGCCCCCGTTTTACACGCTTTGGCGTGGCAGCTTCAATTCGTTACCATTGCCGGTATGGCCGTGCGGCCCCGGGCGGTTTCTGGCCGCCCGCGTCTTTTACGCTCAACTTTGGTCCGATCCATGAAACCGTCCATGCCCAATACGCCTGCTCCCTTCGAAGACAAGTTTTTCCTGTCTTTGCTGCTGCTGGTGAGCGCTGCCTTCTTGTGGTTGATGTCGCCTTTTTACGGTGCGGTTTTCTGGGCTGCGGTTCTGGCCATTTTGTTTTATTCGGTTTACGCACGGCTGCTCAGGGTCATGCCTGCGCGATGCAACTCAGCTGCTTTGCTGACGGTGCTGCTGATTCTGGTGATGGTCATCTTGCCGCTGACCCTGGTCAGCGCCATGCTGGTGCAAGAGGCCGGCCTGGTTTTCGGGCGCTTGCAGACCGAAGAAGTCAGCTTCACCCGCTATTTGCAGCAAATCTACGCGGCCTTGCCCGAATGGGGGCGCGGACTGCTGGGCCGCTTTGGCCTGTCGGATATCGCTGTGGTGCAAGACCGACTGGCCACCGGCCTGAGCCGGGCCAGCCAGTTCCTAGCGACGCAGGCGCTCAGCATCGGGCAAAACACATTTGAGTTTTTTGTCAGCTTCTTCATCATGCTGTACCTCTTGTTTTTCTTTTTGCGCGACGGCGCGGCGCTGGCCGCCCGCATGAACCGGCAAATGCCACTGCATGCCAATATCAAGCGCAATCTGGCCGGTAAGTTCACCACCGTCATCCGCGCCACCGTCAAGGGCAACATTGCGGTGGCCATGATGCAGGGCGCGCTCGGCGGACTGATTTTCTGGTTGCTCGACATTCATGCGCCCGTGCTATGGGGCACCGTGATGGCCTTTTTGTCGCTGGTGCCGGCGGTCGGGGCCGCACTGGTGTGGCTGCCGGTGGCGATTTATTTCCTCCTTACCGGTGACATCTGGCAAGGCGTAGTGCTGGCCTCTTTTGGCGTGCTGGTGATTGGCCTGGTGGACAACATCATGCGCCCCCTGCTGGTCGGCAAAGACACCAAGATGCCCGATTACGTGGTGCTGCTCTCGACCATTGGCGGTATGGCGCTGTTCGGCCTCAACGGCTTTGTCATCGGGCCTGTGATCGCCGCCATGTTCATGGCCACTTGGGACTTGTTTGCCCTCAGCCGCAACGGCGTGGTGCCGGAAAGCGCCGACGAGGCCGACTGACAGCGCATGTACGCCACCCGGCGTATTTCCCGCTGGCTCATCCTTCTCCAGAATCGACTCCATCGCTGCACACAAGCCCGCTTGGGTGGTTTGGGTGCAGCGAAATGTCATTCACCCCCACCCGGAGAAGCTCTTCATGCAACGTCGTTTTACCCTCAAGGCACTCACCGCCGCCGTCGCCCTGACCGGACTGTCCGCTCTGTCGGCCCACGCCCAAGGTGCTGGCACCATCAAGGTCGGCATTTTGCACAGCCTGTCTGGCACCATGGCCATCTCTGAAACCGTCCTCAAAGACACCGTGCTGATGGCCATTGACGAGATCAATGCCAAAGGCGGCGTCATGGGCAAGAAGCTCGAGCCCGTCATCGTTGACCCGGCCTCCAACTGGCCCCTGTTCGCTGAAAAAACCAAGCAGCTGCTCGGTCAGGACAAAGTCTCGGTGATTTTCGGTTGCTGGACTTCCGTGTCCCGTAAGTCGGTGTTGCCCGTCGTTGAAGAAATGAACGGCCTGCTGTTCTACCCCGTCCAGTACGAGGGTGAAGAGCTCTCCAAAAACGTGTTCTACACAGGTGCCGCGCCCAACCAGCAGGCCATCCCGGCAGTGGACTACCTGATGAGCAAAGAAGGCGGCGGCGCCAAGCGTTGGGTTCTTCTGGGCACGGACTACGTGTACCCACGCACCACCAACAAAATCCTGCGCGCTTACCTGAAAAGCAAAGGCGTGAAAGACACTGACATCGACGAGAAATACACACCCTTCGGTCACTCGGACTACCAAACCATCGTCGCTGACGTGAAGAAATTCTCCGCCGGTGGCAAGACCGCCGTGGTCTCGACCATCAACGGGGACTCCAACGTGCCTTTCTACAAAGAACTCGGCAACGCCGGCCTGAAAGCCAAAGACGTTCCCGTGGTCGCCTTCTCGGTCGGCGAAGAAGAACTGCGCGGCGTGGACACCAAGCCGCTGGTCGGTCACCTGGCCGCCTGGAACTACTTCCAGTCGATCAAGAACCCGGCTAATGATGAGTTCATCAAAAAATGGGGCGCCTACGCCAAAGCCAAGGGCATCGCCGGTCACAAGGACAAGCCTTTGACCAACGACCCGATGGAAGCGACTTACATCGGTATCAACATGTGGAAACAAGCGGTTGAAAAAGCCAAGTCCACAGACACCGACAAAGTCATCGCCGCTATGGCCGGTCAGACCTTCAAGGCACCGTCGGGCATCGTGAGCAAGATGGACGAGAAAAACCATCATCTGCACAAGTCCGTCTTCATCGGCGAGATCAAGGCTGACGGTCAGTTCAACGTGGTGTGGAAAACACCTGGCCCGGTGAAAGCCAAGCCATGGAGCCCGTACATCGAAGGCAACGACAAGAAGCCTGACGAGCCAGCCAAAGTCGCCGCCAAGAAGTAAGGCGCGAAAACAGGCCTTTAGAACAGGCCTGAAGGCGAAAGCCGCACCCGATTCGAAAGAAACAGGTGCGGCTTTTTAGCTTCAGGGCCATTCCCATCACGCAGTGGCCTGTTTCTTGCAATTCTTTCGCGAACTTAAATGCACAACGATAGAACAATTCAATGACGAAATACTCAAAGATGGTGCGCAGCCTGTTTGCGCTTGTCCTCTTTTGGGGTGTTGGCAATCTACAGGCTTTGACTGCAGAACAGGCCAAGGCCATGGCCATCGGTGACACCGAGGCCCGCGTGCAAGCCCTGGTCAAGGCCGCGGCAGACCCGGACGAGAAAACCGCCGCCTTCATCCAGGCGCTGGCCGACGACGCCGTCAAGACGGCGGCCGGCCAGGTGCTGCTCGTCAAGGACGGCAAGGCCAGTGACCCTGTGACCGGCGCTGACATGCCCTTGCCGGCCGACGCCGAGGATGTGATCAACAACAACATGATGCGCGGCGAGTTGGACAACGCGCTTGCCGGGCTGGCACTGTTTTCCAAAGACGAAAAGCTGCGCCGCGCCGCCATCAAGACCCTGGCCGGAGGCAGCGATGAAGCCCGCCTGCCGATGATTGAAAAAGCCTACGCCGCCGAAGTCGTGCCGCAGCTGAAAACCCAGCTTGGCGTGTTGCGCGCCGCCATCTTGCTGGCGAGCAGCGACAAGGCCAAGCGTCTGGAGGCCGCTGCCCTGCTGTCTGCCAGCGGTGACCCGAGCACCAAGACCGTCTTGCTCGAGCGCCTGAGCGTCGAGCCCGATGCCGAGGTCAAGGTCGCATTGGCCGCATCGCTGCGCAAGGTCGAAGCCACGCTGGCCTGGGGCGACAAACTCGCCGCCGTCTTCAGTGGTATCAGCCTGGGTTCCATTTTGCTGCTGGTGGCGCTCGGTCTGGCCATCACCTACGGCCTCATGGGCGTCATCAACATGGCGCATGGCGAGCTGATGATGATCGGCGCCTACGCCACCTACGTGGTGCAGGGCGTGTTTCAAAAATACATGCCCGGTTTGTTTGACTGGTACCTGCTGGCCGCCGTGCCGGTGGCCTTCATGGCTTCTGCCCTGATGGGTGCGGCGCTAGAGCGCGGCATCATCCGCTTTTTGTACGGTCGCCCGCTGGAAACCCTGCTCGCCACCTGGGGCATCAGCCTGATGCTGCAGCAACTGGTGCGCAGCATCTTCGGCGCGCAAAATGTCGGCGTTGAAAACCCCGTCTGGATGAGCGGCGGCGTGCAGGTGCTGGGCAATCTTTCGCTGCCCTACAACCGCCTGGTCATCATCGGCTTTGCGATTGCCGTGCTGCTCGGCATGGCCTGGTTGATCAGCCGCACCCGCCTGGGCCTGTTTGTGCGTGGCGTCACGCAAAACCGACCCATTGCCTCTTGCATGGGCGTGAACACGGCGCGCGTGGACACCTACGCCTTTGCGCTGGGTTCAGGCATTGCCGGCCTGGCCGGCTGCGCGCTCAGCCAGGTGGGCAACGTCGGGCCTGACCTCGGGCAGGGCTACATCGTCGACTCTTTCATGGTGGTGGTGCTGGGCGGCGTGGGCCAGCTGGCCGGCACCGTGTATGCCGCCATGGGCCTGGGCATCCTCAACAAATTCCTCGAAGGCTGGACCGGCGCTGTGCTGGCCAAGATCGCCGTGCTCGTCCTTATCATCATCTTTATCCAGAAGCGTCCTCAAGGCATCTTTGCCATGAAGGGCCGCTCTGCGGAGGCGTGAGCCATCATCATGAAACCTGGTCTTCCCAACTCCCTGAGCCCCGTCGTCACCGTGGTGCTGCCTGAAAAATCTCCGCTGCTCACACGCAGCGGCTGGAGCTTTTTCATGCTCGCGCTGATCGCCGTCTGTGCTGTGGCGCCCTTGCTTAACCTCTGGGTGCCGAAAGACAGCCCGTACCACATGAGCACCTACGCCGTGGCCTTGCTCGGCAAGATCATGTGCTACGCCATCTGCGCGCTGGCCATGGACTTGATCTGGGGCTACACCGGCATCTTGTCGCTGGGCCACGGCCTGTTTTTTGCAGTCGGCGGTTATGTCATGGGCATGTACCTCATGCGCCAGATCGGCCTCGACGGCAATTACAAAAGCAAGCTGCCTGACTTCATGGTTTTCCTCGACTGGAAAACCTTGCCCTGGCACTGGACTTTTTCAGACAGCTTTGTCGCCACCTTGTTTCTCATTGTGCTGGTGCCGGCGGTGGTGGCCTTTGTGTTCGGTTACTTCGCCTTTCGCTCGCGCATCAAGGGCGTTTACTTTTCCATCATCACGCAGGCCTTGACCTTCGCCGCCATGCTGCTGTTTTTCCGCAATGAAACCGGCTTTGGCGGCAACAACGGCTTCACCGACTTCAAGCGCATCCTTGACCTGCCGATCGCCACGCCCAACATGCGCATGATGCTGTTTGTGCTGACCGGCCTCACGCTGCTCGGCTTCTATTTGTTTGCCAAGTGGCTGGTGCAAAGCAAGTTCGGCCGTGTGCTGCAAGCCATTCGCGACGCTGAAACCCGCGTCATGTTCTCGGGCTACAACCCGCTGGGCTACAAGCTCAGCATCTGGGTCATCTCCGCCGTGATGTGCGGCGTGGCCGGCGCGCTGTATGTGCCGCAGGTCGGCATCATCAACCCGGGCGAAATGAGCCCGGCCAACTCGATCGAGATCGCTATCTGGGCGGCCGTTGGTGGCCGCGCGTCTCTCATCGGCCCCATCGCCGGAGCCTTCATCGTCAACGGCGCCAAGAGCTGGCTCACTGTGGCTTACCCCGAGTTCTGGCTGTACTTTTTAGGCACGCTGTTCATCGCCGTCACCTTGTTCTTGCCCAACGGCGTGGTCGGGCTCGTCAAAAAATGGAGGGCCGCCCAATGACCCCCGACTTGCTTGAGCAAGGCGCACGCCGCGTAGAGCAGCGCATGGCCACCAAGGCCAACGCCAGCCCCGCCACTGAGTCGGGCGGGCGCAACGCCAGCACCGGCCGCATCGCCAAGCCCGAAGGCGAGGTTGACCTCACGCACGGCCGCATTCTGTATTTGGAAGACGTCAGCGTCAGCTTCGACGGATTCAAAGCCATCAACAAGCTCAGCCTGGACATCGCACCCGGCGAGTTGCGCTGCATCATCGGCCCCAACGGTGCCGGCAAGACCACCATGATGGACATCATCACCGGCAAAACCCGGCCCGACGAAGGCACTGTCTTCTTTGGCAGCACCATCGACCTGTTGCGTTACAAGGAATCAGAAATTGCCCAGCTTGGCATCGGCCGCAAGTTTCAAAAGCCCACGGTGTTCGAGCAACTCACGGTGTTTGAAAACCTCGAGCTAGCGCTCAAGACCAACAAGGGCGTCAAGTCCAGCATGTTCTTCAAGCTCGACTCGGGGCAAAGCGACCGCCTGGTTGAGACACTGGTCACCATCCAGCTCGCCGACAGCGTGGGCCGCCTGGCCGGCACCCTGAGCCACGGCCAAAAGCAGTGGCTGGAGATCGGCATGCTGCTGATGCAAGACCCCAAGCTGCTGCTGCTCGATGAACCCGTGGCCGGCATGACCGACGAAGAAACCGCCCGCACCGCCGAACTCTTTTTAACCCTCAAAGGCAAGCACTCGCTGCTGGTGGTCGAGCACGACATGAGCTTCATCCGCACCATCTCCGACATCGTCACCGTGCTGTGCGACGGCTCGGTGCTGGCCCAAGGCACGCTAGACCAGGTCCAGGCGGACGAGCGTGTGATCGAGGTTTATCTTGGCCGCTGAGTCCCACACACCATGCTGAACGTCAACAACATCAACCAGTACTACGGCGGCTCGCACATTCTGCGCGACGTCAGCTTTCAAACGCAGACGGGCAAAGTCACGGTGCTGCTGGGCCGCAACGGCGTGGGCAAGACCACGCTGCTCAAGTCGCTGATGGGCCTGGTGCCCATCAAAACCGGCAGCATCGAGTTTGATGGCCAGCCGATTCACAACGCCACGCCCTACGAGCGCGCCCGCGCCGGCATCGGCTTTGTGCCGCAGGGCCGCGAGATTTTTGCGCGCCTGACTGTGGAAGAAAACCTACGCATGGGCCTGGCTTACAAAAGCGCCAGCACACCGATTCCGGCCGAGTTGTACGAGCTGTTTCCGGTGCTCAAGCAGATGCTTCACCGGCGCGGTGGCGACTTGTCGGGCGGGCAGCAGCAGCAACTCGCCATTGCGCGTGCGCTGGCGGCGCAGCCCAAGCTGCTGATTTTGGATGAGCCGACCGAAGGCATTCAGCCCAGCATCATCAAAGACATCGGCCGCGTCATCCGCATGCTGGCCGACCGGGGCGACATGGCGATCTTGCTGGTGGAGCAGTACTACGACTTTGCCGAAGAACTGGCCGACGACTACCTGGTGATGGAGCGCGGCGAGTTCATTGCCCGCGGCCAGGGCAAAGACATGCAGGCCAACGGCGTGCGCCAGTTGGTGGCCATCTAAAGCCTAGAGGCCCACAGCAACTGCGCCGGGGCTTCGCTGCCCCGGCATCTTTCATCAGTGGTGGTGGCCGTGCTCGCCGTGCACGTGGCCGTGAGCGATCTCTTCTTCAGACGCCGGCCGCACTTCCATCACCGCCAGCGCAAAGCGCAAGTCCTTGCCCGCCAGTGGATGGTTGCCGTCCAAAATCACGGTGTCACCCTTGATCTTCACCACGGTGAACGCATGCGCCTGGCCGTCTTCGCCACGGCCTTCCAGCTGACCGCCCACCTTCACGCCCGGCGGAAACTGGCTCTTGGGAATGGTCTGCATCAAGTTCTCGTCGCGCAGGCCAAAAGCATCGGCCGCGCTCAGCGCCAGCGTCACCTTGTAGCCAGTCTCCTGGCCGTCCAGCGCCTCTTCAATCTTGGGCAGCGTGTTGCCATAGCCGCCGTGCAGGTAAACCATGGGCTCGGTGCTTTCTTCAACCACCTTGCCCAGGCTGTCGGTGACTTTGAAACGCAGGGTGACGGCGGAGTTTTTTTCGATCTTCATGAGGGTCTCGAATCGGTAGTTGCACAAAACACGGATTGTCGCCTCAAGCCGCCCAGATCCGTGGGTTGGGTGCGTTGAGTTGCCAGAAGTGCTGCCGCCAGGCGCGCCACACCTGCTTGAGCAGGTCCATCGCCGGCTCCACCACCGGCGCCAGCACGCGCAGCAACACCACTTGGGCGTCGGGGCTGGTGGCGCCTGCGGCGGCCTCCAGGGCGTGGCCTTCCAGTAGCTCGCGGGCGATGTCCAATGCGGCTTGCCGGCGAGCTTTATCAAGCTTGCTGCCCGCCACAAAAAACAGTGTCGCGATGCAGCGCTGGCCGGCCAGGCCCAGCGGGCTGTTCAGCAGCAGGTCGTCGTGCGCGTTCAGCTTGGCCCGCTCCAGCCACACGCCGGGCAGCTCTATGTGCTGGCAAAAGCTGCCTTCGGCAAAGGGCAGGTCGGCGTTGGGCAGGCCCAGCGCGGTCATGTCCCAGCCCATCATCTCTGCGCCGGGTGCCAGGTCCATCGTCAAGCGGTTTTCTGCCAGGCAGCCGCTGTAGCACAAGGCTTCCAGCGGCAGCCATTCCATCCGCGCGCCGGCTGCCAGTTGCACATGAGCGCGCTGCAACGCCACTTCACCCAGCGAGCGGTAAAAGCGCGTCGCCCCCGGTGTGGTCACCAGCCCGTGCGCGCCCGTGGCCACTGTCGCTTGGATGTCCAGCGTGTCACCGCCCACCAGCCCACCAGGCGGGTGCACCAGCACGTTGTGGCACACGGCATCGCCCTCCGGGTAAAGGCTTTGCAAGATGCGCAGCGGCCCTTTGTGGCGGTGATGCGCCACCGTGCGCGCAGCGCTCAGGGTGTAGTCGAGTTCCAGAGAAGCGTGCCATGTCATGGCTGAGCAGTTTACGTGCTGCCGCTGCAGCCTTTGCCCCGCGTCAAGCTCCATGATCTTGGTATTAAATAATAAATAAGTATTGAATAATTTAATTTTTAGAGTTATTTTATACTTAAAAATTAAACAATTAAAGTAAAGATTGTCTATTGACAACCTTAGTTTGGCCTAATAAGCTTTGGGGAATTGAATGTCACGATGGAAGCATTCGAAGAAGGAAGTCGAGGACGCCTTGCGCTACGCAGAGGCCAACGGTTGGCGGGTAGAGCCTGGAGGTGCCCACGCATGGGGGCGAATTTATTGCCCTTACAACGATGCAGAGTGCCGCTGCGGCGAGTTTTGTATCACCAGCGTTTGGAGCACGCCCAAGAACGCTGGCAACCATGCCAAGGCCTTGCGACGTGTGGTTGATAACTGCACAACGAACCGAAGCAAGCCGGACGCAGCGGTAAATGAAGATGAAGGGAATTGACCATGGAATACACATTCACATTGAAATACCGTCTGTTGCCGGCAGACCAGAACGTGGATGATTTGATCGAGCGCTTAGGCGCCGAAGGTTGTGACGATGCGCTGGTAGGCGTGGGGCAACCTGGTCGTATGGCGCTGGAGTTCACCCGCGAGGCAGATTCGGCGCGGGATGCGCTTCAAAGTGCGCTGGCTGATGTGAAGCGGGCGATGCCAGCGGCACAACTGTTTGAGGCAGCGCCCGACTTTGTAGGGTTGTCAGATGTGGCGCAGGTGGTGGGTGTGAGCCGGCAGAACTTGCGCAAGTTGATGCTCTCGCATGCGGCAAGCTTTCCAGCGCCGGTGCATGACGGAACCACCACAGTCTGGCATTTGGCAGACATGCTCGATTGGCTGCATGCCACGCTCGCGTATCCGCTGGAGCCTG
>JBIKHR010000282.1:0-3902 GCA_044362035.1 Polaromonas sp.
CTGCCGCGGGCTGAACCGGCCCCCCTGATTTTCCTGTCATAATTCCCCCCAGCAGCCCTTGGCTACCCGTCAGAGCCTGCGAACCCCGGTTCTTACAAACCGGTTTAGAGCCTCCTAAAGAGCCTCGAAAAAGCCCCTCACCGGCTGGCTCCTCTTTCCAAACTCCCCCGTATTTCAGTTGAACGCCACCTTACGGCGCTCCCACCACGCAGGTAACTCCATGCACTTAAACGAACTCAAGGCACTGCATGTGTCTGAAGTCCTCAAGCAAGCCGAAGCGCTTGAGATCGAAAACGTCGGCCGCATGCGCAAGCAGGAGCTGATGTTTGCCATCATCAAAAAACGCGCCAAGACCGGCGAGACCATCGTCGCCGACGGTGTTCTGGAAGTGCTCCCCGATGGCTTTGGCTTTTTGCGTGCACCGGACTCAAGCTACACCGCTTCAACCGACGACATCTACATCAGCCCCAGCCAGATCCGCCGCTTTAACCTGCACACCGGCGACATGATCGAAGGCGAGGTGCGCACACCCAAAGACGGCGAACGCTACTTTGCGCTGAACAAGCTCGACAAGATCAACGACGGCGCGCCTGAAGATAACAAGCACAAGGTGATGTTCGAGAACTTGACCCCGCTGTTCCCGCGCGAGCAGTACAAGCTCGAACGCGAGATGAAGGGTGAAGAAAACCTGACCAGCCGGATCATCGACATCATTGCCCCGATCGGCAAAGGCCAGCGCGCCCTGCTGGTGGCGCCGCCCAAGTCCGGCAAGACCGTGATGATGCAAAACATCGCCCACGCGATCACCGCCAATTACCCCGACTCGGTGATGATGGTGCTGCTGGTTGACGAGCGCCCGGAAGAAGTGACCGAAATGCAGCGCAGCGTGCGCGGCGAAGTGATCTCTTCGACCTTTGACGAGCCGGCCGCGCGCCACGTGCACGTGGCAGAAATGGTCATCGAGCGCGCCAAGCGCCTGGTCGAACTCGGCAAGGACGTGGTGATTCTGCTCGACTCGATCACCCGCCTGGCCCGTGCCTACAACAATGTCTTGCCGTCGTCCGGCAAGGTGCTGACCGGCGGTGTGGATGCCAACGCCCTGCAGCGGCCCAAGCGCTTTTTCGGTGCGGCCCGCAAAATTGAAGAAGGCGGCAGCCTGACCATCATCGGCACCGCGCTGATCGACACCGGCAGCCGCATGGACGAGGTGATCTTTGAGGAATTCAAAGGCACCGGCAACTGCGAGATTCACCTGGACCGCCGCTTGTACGAAAAGCGCGTGTTCCCGGCCATCAACCTGAACCGCAGCGGCACCCGCAAGGAAGAGCTGTTGCTGTCGCCCGAGATTTTGCAAAAGTCGCGCATCCTGCGTCAGTTCATGTACAACATGGACGAGATCGAGTCGATGGAACTCATGCTGAAAAACATGAAAGCCACCAAGAACAACCACGAGTTCTTTGACATGATGCGAAGAGGTGGGTAGCCTCCCTAGGGGGCGCTGCGCCTGCGGACCGGCTTAGCCGGATCCGCGGCCCCGGCTGGGTGGGATACCTATCGCGATTTTTCGGCACGGCCATGAGCTGCCATCCGGCCAGTTTTGCATGGCATAATGTATGGTTTAGCGGAAAGTGTCCAGGACTGGCTTGAATGGCTCCCGCAACGATCAAGGAACAGAGAAATGAAAGACGGCATTCACCCTAATTACCGCGAAGTTTGCTTTTTGGACTTGTCCAACAACTTCAAGTTCGTCACGCGTTCATGCGTCAACACCAAAGAAATGGTGAAGATGGACGACGGCCGCGAATTGCCTTTGTACAAGCTGGACACTTCCAGCGAATCACACCCGTTTTACACCGGCACGCAAAAATCCGTGGACAACATGGGTGGCCGTGTCGAGAAGTTCCGCAACCGCTTCGGCAAGACTGCCGCCAAGTAAGCTGCGAAACATTTCGAGCCGACACGAAAAGCAGCCTGAGGTTCAGGCTGCTTTTTTTTCGACCCGAAAGCCCAGTTTTCATTCATCATCAAGGCTTCCTGACCGAACCTTCTGCCCCCTGCACTTGCCTTGAACCTGCCCTCCCCTGCCATCATTGCGCAGTCTGCCGTCCGCAGGCTGCCGCGCCTTGCTTTGCTGCTGTTTGGCGTGGCTTATGTGCTGCCGGGTTTTGTCGGGCGCGGCCCCTGGAAGAGCGCGGACATCACGGCTTTTGGCGTCATGCAGCAACTGGCTGCCACCGGCAGCGGCTGGCTGCAACCGAGCCTGATGGGGCAAACCGCCGGCTTTGACAGCCTGCTGCCTTACTGGCTGGGCGCGGCGGCCATCCAGCTCCTGCCTTTCCTTGACCCAGCCTTCGCCGCTCGCCTGCCCTATGTGCTGCTGCTGGCGCTGACGCTGCTGGGCACCTGGTACTCGGTTTACTACCTGGCGCGCAGCCCGCAGGCGCAGCCGGTGGCCTTTGCCTTTGGCGGAGAAGCCAGGCCCACCGACTACGCCCGCGCCATTGCCGATGCTGGCTTGCTGGCCCTGCTGGCGTGCCTGGGGCTGGCGCAGCTCTCGCACGAGACCACACCGGCCGTGGCGCAACTCGGCTTCACCACATTGATGTTTTACAGCGTGGCGGCCAGCCCTTACCGCAGCCCCTGGCGCGTGCCAGGTCCGGCCCTGGCCTTCGTCGTCGGCGTCGTGGGGCTGGCGCTGAGCGGCGCTCCAGCCGTGGCCACGTTGTTGGGCCTGGGTAGCGTGCTGGTGGAATGGGCGCACGGCCGCTGGGGCGGCGAACCTAATGTTCGACAACCCACTGACGACGAGCGCGTGCAGCCCGACACGCGCGGCTGGATGCTGCTGATGACGCTGGCCACCCTCGGCGCAGCTGCACTGGCCTATGCGCTGGGCCAATGGGCCTGGCGGATTGACATCGATGCGCTGAGCCAAAGCACGGCGCATAAGGAATGGGGCCGGATCTTTCGCTTGCTGCTGTGGTTTCCGTGGCCCGCCTGGCCGCTGGCCTTGTGGACCCTCTACCGCTGGCGCCGCCAGCTTGCCAGTCGCCATGTAGCCCTGCCCCTGTTGTTTGCCGGCGTGACGATCGCCAACACGGTGTTGACAGCGGCGCTGGACCGCGGCTTGTTGCTGAGCCTGCCGCCGCTGGCCACGCTGGCCGCCTTTGCCCTGCCCACGCTCAGGCGCAGCGTGACCTCGCTGATCGATTGGTTCACGCTGCTGTTTTTCACCTCTTGCGCCATCATCATCTGGGTGATATGGGTGGCCATGCAAACCGGTGTTCCCAGACAGCCGGCGGCCAATGTCGCCAAGCTTGTCCCCGGCTTTGAACCCGGCTTTTCAGCCTTGGCTTTTGGAGTGGCCTTGCTGGCCACGCTGGGCTGGGCCTGGTTGGTGAAATGGCGTACCGGCCAGCAACGCACGGCCATCTGGAAATCGCTGATCCTGCCGGCCGGAGGCGCCACGCTGTGCTGGCTGCTGCTGATGACGCTGTGGCTGCCCGTACTGGACTATGCCCGCAGCTACGCGCCGATGGCACGGCAAGTGGCGCGCCAGGTCAACCCCAAGGCCTGCGTCGAGACGCTGGGCCTGAACAACGCCCAGATCGCCGCGCTGCGCTACCACAGCCAGCTGAATCTTCAGCCGGCCGACGCCAAGGCCACCTGCCCTTATCTGGTGGTGAACACCAGCGCCGTGGCCGGCATGGGACGCACGCTTGATCTCAGCGACTGGGAGCGCATGATCATGGTGCGCCGCCCGGCAGACCGCACTGAAAACGTGGTGGTATTCAGACGGATCCAGTCCCAGTGATGCCAGGCGCGTGAAAGAAGTCCAGATCATCTTGCGCCATGCTGGCACCGTGCTGGTGGGCCAGTTGGCGGTGATCGCCTTTGGTGTAGCC
>JBIKHR010000284.1:0-3901 GCA_044362035.1 Polaromonas sp.
ATGCGGTCCCGCTGCGCAATGAATCCTGTGCGTTCAATCTTGTTGGATTCAGCCACATGTTCAATCAGGTCGTCCATGCGTTTGACAGACACATCAATGCGTTGAACACGCTGCAGTGAATCTGCATCGCCGGTGAGCGCGCGTTTAAGTGTGGCCAGTGAAAACTGGATGGTGCCCAGCGGGTTTTTCAACTCGTGGGTCAGCATGTCAATCAGGGCGCTGCGCTCATTGAGTTTTTCTTCGTTGGCGCGCGCCTGCTCCGAACTGCGGCGCAGCGCTTCAAGCTCCAGCTCTTTGTCTTTGCGACGGCTTCTCTCTTCGCTAAGAACGATCAGGAAAAAAACCACGCCCACAAACAGACCATTCAGACGCCAGTCGCCGCCTGTGTTGATGGCGGAATGGATTTTGGGATCAACAATGCCACCCAGGATGTAGACAGTGCCAATGGTCAGCATCAAGGTGTTGATGCCATAAGCAGCCAGCAAAATATATCGGCTTCCGGCGAGATGGCGTGCCGTGAAAATGCCGTAAATCTGAAACAGTGGTATGCAGTAAAAGTTCAGCATGTTCAGCAGCAGAGCGGTCTGTACATGGCCCAGAATGAGCAAGGTCATACTGACAGCGCTGTTGACTGCCAAGCCCTGCATCAATCGGCTGTAGATGCGGGAGGGTTGGTGATAAGCCAGCAGCACCCAGCCCGCCAGCATCATGAAAAAATAACGCGCAATGAGCGATGCCTGGCCCAGGAAATTATGGGTTTCAGGCTGGATCATCGGCAGCAGGCGCTCGATCATGCCGGTGTTGGTGGCCAAAAAAACAATGACCGATGCCTGAAACAGGCAATAAATGAAAACCAGCGGTGTCCTCCGGTTCCATGTCAAAAACATGCCTATGCTCAGCAAGCACAGGGCAACCGTGAAGGACAGCGTCAGCGTCCTGACCCTGGAGGTGACCGATTCCATCAGCGCCAGCCCCTGCAGAACGTCGGTGTCTATCGACGCCAGACCCGGGGTCAGAATGCGCAAATAAACCGGCTCTGTGGGTGTGCGGTCGGGATTGAGCACAAAGCAGTGGTAATCGTCCGGACAAACGTTTCGGGTGTTGGCATGCAGATCACCGGCGATTTGTCGCACCCATTGTCCAGCTACGCGTTCATAAAGTTCAACATGGTTCAGCGCGTGAGGGCCGACGCGAACAACCTGCGGGCCTGATGTGTTCAGCTTGCCGACATCGGCTTGGGGCAAGGCCTGCAGCGTCAGCCGGACCCAGACCGGCTGGGTCTCAAACAGCAGCTGAAAATTGCCCTCGAAGGTGCGAAAGTCCCCGGCTTCGACGCTTTCCACGCTGTCGTTGCCCACAGCATCCCTGAGGTAAGCCTTTTCAGCGATCAAGCCTGCATGCGCTGACTGGGCCGTCCACTGGCAAAGCAGGCACAAAAGACAAACGAGTAGTCGTCGCATAAAAACGATCAGCCTTTCAGGCGATGAGAACCGGTCAAACCCATTCAATGCGAGTGGTGAAGCCGGTGGCGAGCAATTTATCACCGGCAGATCTACAAAAGTGAGAGTTTTGGTGAGTATTGGTGGGGATTCATGGAGTTAGCCCTGAGCGGCTGGCCTAGTATCACCCTCAATCCGGTCCACCTCTTCAACCTCACTTATCAAAGCACACCATGTCTGCCATTGAAGATCTTCAAAGAATGAAGGCCGCCCTGGACGCACAAATCGCTCAGGCGCTGGTGCAAGAAGCCCTCTTGAAGAAAGAGCAGGCATTGGCACGCACCAAGGCGCGTGAATCCGAAATTGCCAAGGGTCTTCAGGAAATTGTCGTGCTGATGCGTCAATACCGGTTGAGCAAGGAGCATCTTTTCAAGGCCGTGCAAGCCGCGCCGCCGCTGCCGGTGGTGGGCAGTGAGAGCGGTGAATTGCTCAAGGCATTCAACCCCAACGATATACGTGACGACACCCGCTTTGAGTTCGAACGCGCCGCCGCGTCCAATGAGCCGGCCCGTCGGATGTCGGTCGAGGAAATGCGGCAGTTCTACGACAAGTTTGACGCCGTGGAGCCCAAGTCGGCCTGACCCAAACGCAGAGAAAGCGGCTGGGCGCGGAGGCGGCAAAGCGCGTCAGGTTGCTGGTACCCGGTAGACCTTGTGTTGACTGCTTTCCTCGCGTAAGTGCTGTCTGAACGCCATTGCAAGAGGCGAAATCTTCCGGCCAGCCGGCTGGACGATGTGCCAAGCTGATGGCACGGGGAAGCCTTTGACATCCACCACGCTGACCCCATGCTCCTTTTGAAGTCCATGCAGGCAATGGCGTGACACCACACCAATTCCCAGCCCGCCAGCGACTGACTCCTTGACGGCTTCGTTGCTTCCCAATTCCAGGCGGATATCGGGGCTGAACTTCATTTGGCGGAAAAATTGGTCACCCGCCATCCGTGTTCCGGACCCTTTTTCCCGGAGGATAAATCGGTGCCGGGCAAGTTCATGCAAAGGCACTGACGTTCTTTCGGCCAATGGATCGACGGTCGGCGCAATCACCACAATCGGATTGGGCATGAAGGCCTCGTCGGTCAAGTCCATGTCGGATGGCGGCATGGACATGATGTACAGGTCATCGAGGTTGTCGCGCAAGCGTTGCACGACCCCGTCGCGATTCAGAATTTCCAGTGAAACATCTATGGCTGGATAGCGCGTGCAGAAACTGCCAATGATGCGAGGCATGAAGTACTTGGCCGTGCTCACCACCGCCACGCGAAGCTTGCCGCGCGACAGGCCCTTGATGGCATCCACATTTTGCTCGAAGGCGTCCCACGACTGGGCCATAGCGCGAGCAGTCGCAGCCAGCTCCTTGCCCACCTCTGTGAGGTAAATCTTCTTGCTGACGACTTCGTAGAGCGGCAGGCCCACAGACTGCGTCACTTCTTTGAGCTGCATGGAGGCCGTCGGCTGTGTGACGTGCATCGCTTTAGCCGCAGCGCTCACGCTGCCGGTGTCGGCCAAAGCCAGGAACAGCCGGAGCTGTCGGGAAGTGACATTCATAGACTTTTATCTATTCTCGATTGTATAAAAATCGATTTTACAAAATGTATTTGAATTTTTAAGATGGCCGCAAGGAAACCCGCATGCAAAACCTGTTCGATCCCGCCATCCTGTTCTTTGTTGTCGGTGTTCTGGCGGGCGCCATGCGGTCAAACCTCGAAATACCGCCCGCTATTTCACGGTTTTTGTCGCTTTACCTGCTCATGGCTTTGGGGCTTAAAGGTGGCTTTGCACTGTCGCATTCAGGGCTGACTGCAAACGTGGGCATCAGCCTTGGCGCGGCTATGTTGCTGGCCATTTGCATACCGCTGCTGGGTTACTGGTTTTTAAAGCACTTTGTGTCAGGCTTTGACGCGGCGGCCGTGGCGGCGACTTATGGCTCTGTCAGTGCCGTGACCTTTGTGACGGCCGTTCAATATCTGGAAAACCAGCAGGTCGCGTACGGGGGGCACATGGCAGCGGCCATGGCCTTGATGGAGTCACCGGCCATCATCATGGCTGTCGTCTTTGCCAACACTTTGCGCAGCAAGCCGAACATGACGCAGGCCAAGCCCGGTTTTTCCATAGGCAAGGTTTTGCACGAGTCTTTCACAGATGGCGCGCAGCTGCTGTTGCTGGGGGCGATGGTCGTGGGCCTGGTCACGGGTGATGCCGGCAAGGCCGCCATGCAGCCTTTTTCCGGAGACTTATTCAAAGGAATGCTGTCGTTTTTTCTGCTGGACATGGGTTTGATGGCAGCGCGCAATTTGCCCCAGGTCAAAGGCAAGTCCCCGGCGCTGATTGCCTATGCAGTGCTGGGGCCTGTCTTGCATGCGGGTCTGGCCCTGGGCCTGGCGTACCTGTTGGATTTGCCAGTGG
>JBIKHR010000283.1:0-3901 GCA_044362035.1 Polaromonas sp.
CCGAAGCGCGGCAGTACGAAGTCATTCAGTCTGAAGGCGCCGAGTTGGTGGTGCTGGCGCGTTACATGCAAATTTTGAGCGACGAGATGTGCCAGAACCTGGCCGGCCGTGCCATCAATATTCACCACTCCTTTTTGCCCAGCTTCAAGGGCGCCAAGCCCTACCACCAGGCGCATGCGCGCGGCGTCAAGCTGATCGGCGCGACTGCGCACTACGTCACCTCTGACCTGGACGAAGGCCCGATCATCGAGCAGGACGTGGCCCGCGTGGAACACAGCCGCACCGTGGAAGACCTGACGGCCATGGGCCGCGACACCGAAAGCCAGGTGCTGGCGCGCGCCCTGAAGTGGCACAGTGAGCACCGCGTGCTGCTCAACGGCCACAAGACCGTCATTTTCAAATAAGCCGCCGCAGGCCGGGAGCGCATCATGGCCAGTCAGAACAACATGGCATCCGGTTCACCGGTAGCCGCCAAGCGCATCCCGCCCATCCAGTGCCTGTTGACGTTTGAGGCGCTGGCCCGCCTGCGCAGCGTCACGCAGGCTGCCGAAGAATTGTTTGTCACGCCCAGCGCCGTCAGCCACCGCGTCAAACAACTTGAGCAGATCATCGGTACCAAGCTCTTTGGCCGCGCCGATTTTTCACTCACCACTGAAGGCAGCGAATACCTGGCGCATGTGCGCGAAGGCCTGGCCACGCTGCAAAAGTTTCCGGGTACCGCTGGCCAGAGCGCCAACCCCGGCAAGCGCAAGTTGCGGCTGGCGGTCACGCCGACGTTTTCACGCTCGATCCTGATCCCGCGCCTGCGCCAGTTCACCGAGGCTTACCCCGAGATCGAGCTGACGCTGCAGGTGTCCATTCCGCTGCTCGACGTGGTGGCCGAAGACGCCGACCTGATGGTGCGCTTTGGCACCGGCCGCTACGCCGATGTCGAGCACGTTTGTCTGCTGCAAGACGAGGTGACGCCGCTGGCCTCGCCGGCGTACGTGCGCGAACATGGCCCGTTTGAAACCCCCGAAGACCTGGTAGGCGAAGCCCTGCTGCGCTCGCCGCTGGAGCCCTGGCGCACCTGGTTTGCCGCCAACCAGCAGGACTGGCCCGAGCCGCTGGAGGGTTCACAGTTCAACGACATCGGCCTCATGTGCGACGCGGCCGCTGCCGGCATGGGCGTTGCGCTGGTGCGCATCAAGCTGGGTGCACCCTGGCTGGACAACGGCTCGCTGGTGCGCCTGTACGAGCGCAACGTCCCCAGCCCGCACGCGCACTACCTGTGCTGGCGCACCGGCATGATGGACCGCTGGGAATGCGCAGCCTTTGCCGACTGGCTGCGTAAAAGCGTGTTTTAAACGCTTCAGGTCATGTGGCTGTCTGCCACTTGGGTGAGCACCTGCGCGTGGCCGACAGGGCTGCCCAGAATGAAGGGCAGGCTGACGAAAGCGATGAAGGTCACCACCATCAGCGTGGCCAGCACAACGCGAAGGTAAGTCTTCACAAAGGAGCGTAAGGACGAGTTCATGGAGAGGCCTCTTGTTTCAATGGGCGGTCCAGAATCGGACCGTACAGCCATCGTGATCCCGCCCGCTTGAACCGGGCGTGAAGGCCCGGTTCATCGCTTGTTCATTTCTCCCCAGTCAAAACCGAAGCCCGCTTACTCAGCCGAGATGTTCTTCTCGGTGGCGATCTTCTTCCAGGCGGCCAAGTCATCCTTGACACGCAGCGCCACCTCAGCAGGTGACAGCGGCGTAGGCAGCGCGCCATCGGCGTCCAGCAGGACACGGACTTCGGGCAATCGCGCCACCTCAATGATCTCGCGGTTGAGTCGCTGAACCAAAGGCGCGGGCGTGCCGGTAGGTGCAAATACCGTCACCCATATCTCGGCCTCAAAGCCGGGAGCCACACCTTCCATGGGCGGCAAATCCGGAAACGACGGGCTGGACTTTTTCGAGGTGACGGCCAAGGCCCGCACGCGCCCTGCCTTGATCTGGGGAGCCAGTGACGAGTAGTTGGAGATCATCATGTTGATCTGTCCTGAGGCCAGGTCCAGCAGAGCCGGCGAAGCCCCCTTGTAGGGCACATGCAGCATCTGAACTTTGGCGGCATCGCTGAGCATCTCGCTGCTCATGTGCGCAATGGAGCCCTGGCCGGACGTTCCATACGTGACCGAGCCGGGTTTGGCTTTGGCCGCCGCAATGAACTCAGCGGGGGTCTTGATCGTCGTCGTGCCCGAAACCGCCACCAGCATGGGGCCCTGACCCACCATGGCGACCGGCGCGAAAGCCGTCAGCACATCGTAGGGCGTTGTCTTGGGCATGGTGACTGCCGCCGTCAGCAGGGTCGAAGAAGTCAGCAACAAAATCGATCCGTCCTTGGCACCTTTGGCCACGGCATCCGAACCGATGGCGCCGGAGGCGCCGGGTTTGTTTTCAACAATGATCGTATTGCCAAGGCGTTTGGCCAGCACCGGGGCAATGACCCTGGCAATCACGTCATTGCTGCCACCTGGGGCAAACGGCACCACCAGTCGGATCACCGCCGGGGGCTTGGCAGCATCCGTTTGCGCATGGGCGCTTGAGGACTGGGCAAGGATGCTCAATGGAAGCAGGGCCAGCGTCAGAAAATTTTTCATGAGATTCACTTTCAAATGTGTAAAAGAGAGGCAACAAAAAAGAGAGGCGGTCAGCCCGGAATATCCAGATCCAGCAGCGGCGCGTATTGCTGCGCGCCAAAAATGTCGCCGTCACCCGCGCTGCCGCTGGGCTTGAGCCGGTAAATGGTGAATTTGATGGCGTTGCCAGGGTCGTACTCGACAAAGTCGCTGATGCGCTCGCGCGGAATTCGATACAGCGTTGCCATGGATGCCGCCGTGATGACGCCCGAGCGCTTGACGCGCTGATAGACCTCAGACTCACGAAAGATGATGTCAAAAGTGATCTTGTTCACGCCAGCATTTTTGCTGCGGATGGTTTTGGCGAGTTGGTGCAATTTTTCAGTTTTCATAGTTTTCTCCTGGCTCAAGCGCCAACTTCGATCAATCCGGTCTGGAACAACTCCATGGGGTTGTCCACT
Organism: Polaromonas sp.; assembly: GCA_044362035.1. Taxonomy (GTDB): domain Bacteria; phylum Pseudomonadota; class Gammaproteobacteria; order Burkholderiales; family Burkholderiaceae_C; genus Polaromonas. The sequence goes on from JBIKHR010000283.1 coordinate 3,067, forward strand.
TCGAGCGTGTGATTGAGCGTCCAGCGGTAGGCCGCGCTGGCCGGCAAGACCTCGTCCAGCGGAAATGAGACCGAGCCGGCCGTGCCTTTAACGTCCGGCAAGCGAGCGTAAAACATTTGCCGCAAGCCGATCATGGTGAGCTCCTCGGCCATCTCACGGGTAGGCGCCACGCCCTGCACCATCACGCACAGCTCATGGCCGGGCTGGTCACGCAGCGGCTCCAGATCACCCATGACCCCATCGCGTCCGTAGACGTTGTAGTGCAGCTCATAGCCGGTCTCACCAAAACGGGCACGCACCTGCTCGCGGGCCCACTCAATCACTTTGTCCACATTGGCAATGGTGTACGGATCGCGGATGCCGCACAAGCCGACAAAGCGCTCACCCACTTTGCCCGCGCCTTCCAGCTTCACCCGGACCTTGGCATCCGGCAAGAACCGGGAGCCGGTCACCCTTGTCGTGCGCTCGTCGAGTTGCTCGTAGTGGCAGTTCGTCATGTCAAGCTTGCCGCCGGCAAAGAACTCTTCGAAGGGGTTGGAACGCTCGTACATAGCGTGGCCTGAAACAGAGGCGATCGTGCAGCGCTGCGCCGGCAACATGGCCGTCACACGCACATCGCTTTCGGTGATCTCGCCCATGACGGTCTCTTTGCCGCCGTAGGGTTCGGCACAAAAAGAAGCGCACTCCAACACCTTGCCCAGGTAATACGCCTGGTCAGCATGAAAGCCGTGGTGCAGCGCCGGCGCGGCAAACAATGCCGCATCCGAGCTGCGACCGCCAATGATCACGTCGGCGCCCTGTCGCAACAGTTCGACGAAAGGATGCACGCCGGCCA
>JBIKHR010000285.1:0-3874 GCA_044362035.1 Polaromonas sp.
GACATTGGCCAAGGCAACGCGGTGCTGTTGCGCACCGCGAACCACGCCTTGCTGTATGACGCCGGACCGCGCTTTTCCCGTGAGAGCGATGCCGGCCACCGCGTGCTGGTGCCGCTGCTGCGGGCATTGGGCGAGCGGCTGGACTGGCTGGTCTTGAGCCACCGTGACGCCGACCATGTGGGCGGCGCGGCGGCCGTGCTGGCCATGCAGCCGCAGGCCGGGCTGCTCAGCTCGATAGAAGATACGCACGAACTCCAGCTCTTGCGCCCCGGCCAGCGCTGCCTGGCAGGCCAGCGCTGGCAATGGGACGGGGTGGATTTTGAGATGCTGTACCCCGGCCCGGCCGACTACGCGGGCCGCAACAAGCCCAACGCCATGAGCTGCGTGTTGCGAATTTCCGCCGGGCCGGCCGACCGCCGCGTGCATGCCTTGCTGGGGGGCGACATGGAAGTGGCGCAAGAGCAGTCGCTGCTGCACACCGCAGAAGTGTCGGCCGACTTTTTGCTGATGCCGCACCACGGCAGCAAGACATCGTCCAGCGGCAGCTTTCTGGACGCCGTGCAGCCGCGCCTGGCGCTGGCCCAGGCCGGTTACCGCAACCGCTTTGGCCATCCGGCCGCGCCGGTGCTGGAACGTTACCGTGAACGGGGCATCCCGGTCTTACAGTCGCCGGCCTGCGGCGCGCTGAGCTGGCAAAGCGCCCGTCCGGCCGAATGGACCTGCCAGCGTGACCTGGGCCTGCGCTACTGGCAACACCGTCTGCCGGCGGGCCCCTGAGGCCTGTTTTTTGTATTTAGGCGATTGGTGGCGCATAACTTGCTAAGCTGCAAGCACAAGCAAAAGAGTTGAAATAGCCGGAGATTGCAGTCCATGAGCCGACCGATGTTTGACGAAATGAACGACAGTGCCAGCAGCGTACGCCCCCATTACGAGGCCTACCAGCGCTGGCTGGCCAAGCAGCCGGCAGACGCCATGCAGGCCCGCCGGGCCGAGGCCGAAATTATTTTCAGGCGCGTCGGCATCACCTTTGCCGTGTACGGCGACAAGGACGAAGACGGTGCCGGTACTGAACGTCTGATTCCCTTTGACCTGATCCCCCGCATCATTCCCGCCCACGAATGGGCCAGCATGGAAAAAGGCCTGGTGCAGCGCGTCACGGCGCTCAACCGCTTCATCCACGACGTTTATCACGGGCAAGACATCATCAAGGCCGGCGTGGTGCCCGCCGAACAGATTTTTCAGAACGCGCAGTTCCGGCCCGAGATGATGGGCGTGGACGTGCCGGGCCATATTTATTCGCACATCAGCGGCATCGACATCGTGCGCGCCCCTAACGCCCAGGGCGAGGGCGAGTACTACGTGCTCGAAGACAACCTGCGCGTGCCCAGCGGCGTGAGCTACATGCTCGAAGATCGCAAGATGATGATGCGGCTGTTCCCCGAACTCTTCAGCCAGAACCGGGTCGCCCCCGTCGCGCACTATCCCGACTTGCTGCTCGAAACCCTGCGCCAGATGGCGCCGCCGGCCACGGCCGAGCCGACGGTGGTGGTGCTCACGCCAGGTATGTACAACTCAGCTTACTTTGAACATGCCTTTCTGGCGCAGCAAATGGGCGTCGAGCTGGTCGAAGGCCAGGACTTGTTCGTCAAGGACAACTTTGTTTACATGCGCACCACGCGCGGCCCCAAGCGGGTCGACGTGATCTACCGCCGGGTGGACGATGATTTTCTGGACCCGCTGGCCTTCAGGCCGCAGTCCACGCTAGGTTGCGCCGGCCTGCTGAATGTGTACCGCAGCGGCAATGTCTCGCTGTGCAACGCCATTGGCACCGGCGTGGCCGACGACAAGTCGATCTACCCCTACGTGCCGAAGATGATTGAGTTTTACCTGGGCGAAAAGCCGATCCTGAAAAACGTGCCGACCTACATGTGCCGTAACGAAGACGATCTCAAGTACACGCTGGCCAACCTGAAAGACCTGGTCGTCAAAGAAGTGCATGGCGCCGGTGGTTACGGCATGCTGGTGGGCCCGGCCTCGACCCAGGCCGAGATTGAGGATTTCCGCAAAGCCTTGCTGGCCAACCCGGCGGGCTACATCGCCCAGCCCACACTGAGCCTGTCTACCTGCCCGACCTATGTGGACAGCGGCGTGGCGCCGCGCCATATTGATTTGCGGCCCTTTGTGCTGAGCGGCAAAGAGGTGCAGATGGTGCCGGGCGGCCTGACGCGAGTGGCCCTCAAAGACGGTTCGCTGGTGGTCAATTCCTCGCAAGGCGGCGGCACCAAGGACACCTGGATTCTTGAAGAAACGCCTTTGGCAGAAGCAAGGAGCTAAGTCAATGCTGTCCCGTACCGCCGATCACCTTTTCTGGATGTCCCGCTACACTGAGCGCGCCGAAAACACGGCCCGCATGCTTGACGTCAACTACCAGACCTCGCTGCTGCCGCAGTCCAAGGCTGTGGCGCAAGCCGGGTGGCAGGGCTTGCTCACCATCAGCGAGCTCAAGCCCGCTTATGAAGCCAAGTACCCCGGCCACAGCATCAACCCGACCGACGTGATGGACTTCATGGTGCGCGACGAGCAGAACCCGTCAAGCATCATCTCCTGCCTGCAAAACGCCCGCGAAAACGCGCGCGCCGTGCGCGGTTCGCTGACCACCGAAGTCTGGGAAACCCAAAACCAGACTTACCTGGAAGTGTTGCGCATGCTCAAAAGCGGTGACTTCGAGCGCGAGCCGGCGCAGTTTTTTGAATGGGTGAAGTTCCGCTCGCACCTGTCGCGCGGCGTCACGCTGGGCACCATGCTGCAAGACGAGGCTTTTCACTTTTTGCGCCTGGGCACTTTCCTGGAACGCGCCGACAACACAGCGCGGCTGATCGATGTGAAGTTTCATGCGGTGGAGACCGACTTCACGGGCGCTGCGGACGAGAAGGATCAGGAGTACGACTTCTATCACTGGAGCGCCATCTTGCGCAGCGTCTCAGGCTTTGAGGTGTACCGCAAGGTCTACCGCGACGTGATCCGCCCCGAGCGTGTGGCCGAGCTGTTGATTCTGCGGCCCGACATGCCGCGCTCCCTGCTGGGCTGCCTCAATGAAGTCATGAGCAACCTGGCCTTGGTCAGCAGCGACCCGGCCAGCGAGACGCGGCGCCGTGCCGGCAAGTTGTGCGCAGACCTGCAATACGCCCGGATTGACGAGATCCTGGCCAACGGCTTGCATGCTTACCTGACCCAGTTCCTGGACCGGGTCAACGAAATTGGCGCGCACATCAGCCGCGAATTTCTGGTTCCGAGCACCCACTGAGCGCCTTGTTGCAAAGCACGCAAACGCTTCGTTGCGCTGACATGCTGTTAAGGTGGGCGCCATGAAGCTTCACGTCAAGCACACCACCGACTACCGCTACAGCGAGCCGCTGCGCTATGCGCTGCAAACCCTCTGGCTGACGCCGCAGAGCGGCCCTTCGCAAACCGTCAATTTCTGGAGCCTGGGCGCCCCTGAAAAACTCTTTGCCCAGCGCGATGCCTACGGCAACTGCGTGAACTCCTACACCTTTGTCGGGCAGGTGGCTGACGATGTGCGCTGGAGCCTGGTCAATGCGGCCGGGCAGATCGACACCCTGGGCGTGCCCGAGTTTGTGGATGCGCCCGAACTGCCGCACCCCAGTTTTTTTCTACGCTCCACGCATCTGGCCGCGCCCGCCCCGGGGCTGGCAGATTTCGGCCGGCGCTTTGTCGAGCCGGCATTGACCGGTGAGGCCAGAGTCGGCCAGTTGCTGGCCCTGAGTCAGGCAGTGGCCGATGCAGTGCGGTACAAAAAGAACAGCACCAGCGTCAGCACCACCGCCCTGCAAGCCTTTGAGGCCGGTGCCGGCGT
>JBIKHR010000286.1:0-3870 GCA_044362035.1 Polaromonas sp.
GTCAGGGCCGAACTGCAAACCCTGCAATTGCTGCTGACGAAGCGCCAGATTCTCGGGCGACATGGCAAAGGGAACGATGGTCAGGATTTTTTTCATGGGGGCTACGGTTTGATGACGCCCTCAGTCAGCGCCACGACTGGTTCAGAAACAGGCATGATGCGCCTTTGATTCAACCCACAAGAGATTCAACATGCCTGTCATTTCCATCACCTTGCTACCCGGCTACAGCGCAGAAGCCGAAGAGCGCCTGGTGGGCCGCGTGGCGTTGGCCGCACGCTCGGTGATTACGGCGGCCGCAGCAGGCACCACTGTTTTTGTGAACCACGCCCATACCTACCAGCGCGACGGCCGGGTGTTCTCCAAGGGCGGGGCCGAATGCGCCAACGCCAGCGAGTTGGTTCGGCACTTTCTGGCTTTGATGCAGGCGCGCGAGCTGCCTGCCGCCAGCACCCTGCTGGCACCGGATTTCGTGATGCACTTTCCCGGTCACACAGCCATGCACACGCTGGGCGAGTTGGTGAACTGGGCCAAAGGCCGGTACGCCAGTGTTGCCAAGGACTGCGAGCGTTTCGACGAGAGCTGGGCGGACGGCTTTACCGTGGTGTATTGCTCGGGCACCTTGCACGGCGTCTGGCTGGATGGAAGTACGTTTGAGGGCGTGCGTTTCATCGACCGCTTTGAAATCGCCGACGGGAAAATCCGCCGCCAAGACGTTTGGAACGATCTGGCCGACACCCTGGCGCAAGGCCAGGGCTGAACGCTCAAACCTGAGATGCTTTCCAGGCATCGAGAATCTCGCTTCCGGTCGCTGCCCACACACCCGGGTGACGCATGATGTGCGCCAGCGCTTCTTCAAGCGCTCGCATGCGGTAAGGCTGCCCGATCACCCAAGGGTGCAGCGAAATCGCCATGATGCGCCCGCCTGCCGTAGCCGACTCTTTGTAGAGCAAGTCAAACTGGTCGCACAACTGGTCACGGAAGTCGTCTTCAGTGTGGTGGTTCTGAACCAGGATGGTGTGGTCATCGATGTCGATCGGATGCGGCATGGCGTGGATGGGGCCGCTGGCCGTGCGCATGGCGTAAGGCATGTCGTCATTGACCCAGTCGCAGACATAGTCCAGTCCGGCTGCGCCCAGCAAGTCCAGCGTCGCAGCAGACTCTGACTTGGCAGGCGACAACCAGCCGCGCACCGCCTGACCGCTGGCCCGGCGCAAGATGTCCAGCGTGGTGTCGATCAGCTTTTTCTCATCGTCCACCGCCAGCCCGCCATGGTGCAGATGGTCCATGTCCAGACCGTTGGCCATGATCTCCCAGCCGCGCTGCGTGCATTCCTTGATGAGTGACGGGTAGCGCACCGCCACCGCGGCGTTGACCGCCACCGTGGGCCGTATGCCGTGTTTTTCCAGCGCCTTCATGATGCGGAAAATACCCACGCGGTTGCCGTAATCACGCAATGTGTAGTGGCGCAAGTCAGGGTAAGCGGTCTGCATGGCCCCGGGCGGCTTGAAGGGTATGCCCGCCATGTTCAGTGGAAACCACTCCAGCGCAGGCACCACCCACAAGGCCACTCTAGCCTGCTGAGGCCAGGCCACGGGCTTGCGTTCGGGCAGCATCGACCAGTCATAGCGGTCGTGGTCCATGCCGTAACGGCGCAGCGGGTAGTCCAGGTAGTCGGCCGGTAAAGGCTTGGCGTTGGTGCTCATGGTGCCTCTCCGACGGGCCGGGCGGCCGCTGTGAAAGCATCAAAGTAGCGCTCATTGAAATGCTGGGCGATCTCGCGCCCGGTGGCCAGCCAGACCTTGTCGTGGCCGGCGATGTAGGAGAGCGCTTCTTCAAATGCGGCCATCCGGTAGGGCTGCCCCACCAGATACGGGTGCAGCGGAATGCACATCACCGTGCCCGAATGCTCACCCTCTTCATACAGGCGGTCAAACTGGCGCTTGAGAATGTCGGCATAACGCCGCGGCTGCACCAGATTGACGTTGTAGACGATGGTGTCGTTCATCTCCAGCGAGTAAGGCACGCTGGTCAGACGACCTTGCTTGACCTTGACCGGGCCGGGCTGGTCGTCATGGAACAAATCGCAGATGTAAGTCAGACCCATCTCGGCCACCAGATCCATGGTGTTGGGCGTGTAGGTCAGTGCCGGGGCGAGCCAGCCGTCCAGCTTTTGACCGGTGTGCCTCTTGATAGTGTCGATCGAGTCCTGGATGACAGCACGCTCTTCGGCTTCTGACATGCCCATCAGGTAGCGCGTGTTGTAGGTGCCGTGCGAGTAAAACTCCCAGCCGTTGTCGGCGCAGGCCTTGATGACTTCGGGGTGGTGCTCGCACACCGCCACATTGAGCGAAACGCTGCCGCGCACATTGCAACGCTTCATGGCTTCGAGCATGCGCCAGAAGCCTGCCCGGTTGCCGTAGTCGCGGTAAGCGTAATTGAGCACATCGGGCGCCGGCCTGGCCCAGGGTGCACGGGCCGGGTTGCGCGGCGGGTTGAGCTCGTAGAACTCCACATTGGGCGCCACCCAAAAGGCCACCCTGGCACCGTTGGGCCACTTGATGACCGGACGCTGCGCGTTGTAGGGCAGGTAGTCGTAAAGGTCGGGGTCGCGCTTCAAGATGTGGCTCCGGCAGCCGAAGGCACCCGGCGCAGCTGCTCGATGGTTTCGGCCACCGTCAGCACATCGGCGTATTTCAGGCCCATGTCGTAGAGGTTGGCGAAATGCGGAGACTCGTGCTTGTCGGCCACACACTCTTCGGGGACGATGGTGCGAAAGCTGCGGGAAATACTGTCAACCACGGTGGCGCGCACGCAACCCGAGGTGGAGCCGCCGGTCACCACGATGGTATCCACGCCATGAAAGTTGAAGACCGAACCAAGGTTGGTTTCAAAAAAGGCCGAGGCCATGCGCTTGTTGATGATGATGTCACGCTTGTGATCGATCACCAGGCGGTCGTCAAACTCGGCGCGGCGGCTGCCGACCTTGATGTTTTGCAGTGAATCCGGCGTGTCGGTGCGCGTGCCCCAGACGCCGCAGTCCTCGCCCGAGTCCATGTAGGCGACATAGGTCCAGACCACCGGAAAGCCTTTGGCGCGGAATTCGGCGGCCAGGGTATTCACGTACTCCAGCTGACGCGGATCGGTTTCGTAGGCCGTGGCGAACTCGCCCACGTTGGTATAGGCTTTTTGGAGGTCGATATTGATCAGCGCGGGCATCTTGCCGAAACCAAAACGCTTGCGGGTGGGGTTGGCCTTGATGTCGCTGAAAAGCTGGCGGGCCGTCTTGCTGGAGGCTTCCATTCTGGCTGTCTTTCAAAGAGTGAGAGCGCGGGCTGAAGGCCCGCTGAGCCCTCTGGCGATAGTGCACCCGGTCGTTTGTTCTGTCAATAGAACAAATGAGCATCGATCCGTCCCGGGGCGTCGGGACCGGGGTTCTCAAGGGCTTGGGCGCAAGATCTTCAGCAAGGCCTGGTTGAAGGCTTCGGGTTGTTCAAACTGAGCCCAGTGGCCGGCATCGGCAATCGCGTGCATTCCGCAGAAACCGGGGGCTTGCTGCAAGATGGCCGCATAGGCCGCCGCTTGTCCCTTGTAAAACGGGTCATGCTCGCCATACAAGGCATGCAGCGGACAGCGCAGCCCGGGCAACGTACGCACCAGAATGTCGGTGCGTGAGAGCCGGCGCTTGGGCAGGCGGTCACGCAAGGCATTGGCCATTTGCAGCTGGCAGGCCAGCGGTGTGATGGCCTCCGGGGCATACAGCATCAGCATCTGCAAGTTGTCCCGGTGCACGGCCAGGCGCTGCGCCTCGCCGGGCAAGTGGCGCCAGCCCTTGAGCTTGAAGGGCACCAGCGCTTGCAAGCCCATGCCAGG
>JBIKHR010000287.1:0-3859 GCA_044362035.1 Polaromonas sp.
GACAAGGTCGTGCTGGAAGTGCCCGCGCCCTCCGCCGGCGTGCTGTCTGAAATTCTGGTTGCCGACGGTGGCACGGTGGCAGCCGAGCAACTGATCGCCCGCATCGATACCGACGGCAAGGTCGGCGCTGCAGCCCCTGCCGCCTCTCTCGCAGCAGCCCCTGCCGCTGCACCTGCGCCCGCCGCCGCAGCCGCAGCCTCTTCCAACATGGCCGGTGTGGCCATGCCAGCCGCCGCCAAACTGATGGCCGACAACAGCCTGCCCGCAGGCTCCGTGCCGGGCACCGGCAAAGACGGCCGTGTCACCAAGGGTGATGTGTTGGCCGCTGTTGCCGGTGGCGTCAAGTCCACTGCTGCCGTGATCCCGACCGGCGCACCGACCACCGCCTTGCCGCAGGTGTTTGTTCCCACCGCCAGTCTGGGTGAGCGCCCGGAGCAGCGGGTGCCCATGAGCCGCCTGCGCGCCCGCGTGGCCGAGCGTCTGTTGCAGTCGCAATCGAGCAATGCCATCCTGACCACCTTCAACGAAATCAACATGGCCCCGGTCATGGAGATGCGCAAGAAGTTCCAGGACAAGTTCGAGAAAGAGCACGGCATCAAGCTCGGCTTCATGAGTTTTTTCGTCAAAGCCGCAGTCCACGCGCTGAAAAAATACCCGGTGCTCAACGCCTCGGTGGACGGCAACGACATCGTCTACCACGGCTACTTTGACATCGGTATTGCTGTGGGCTCGCCACGCGGCCTGGTGGTGCCTATCTTGCGCAATGCTGACCAGATGAGCTTTGCCGACATCGAGAAAAAGATTACCGAATTCGGCGCCAAGGCGCGCGACGGCAAGTTGGGCATGGACGACATGACTGGCGGCACGTTCTCCATCAGCAACGGCGGCACTTTCGGCTCCATGCTGTCCACGCCCATCATCAATCCCCCGCAGTCGGCCATTCTGGGCGTGCACGCCACCAAAGACCGTGCTGTGGTTGAAAACGGCCAGGTCGTGGTGCGCCCCATGAACTACTTCGCCATGTCTTACGACCACCGCATCATCGACGGCCGCGAAGCCGTGCTGGGCCTGGTCGCCATGAAAGAGGCGATGGAAGATCCGTCACGCCTGTTGTTTGACATCTGAGTAGAAAGCCAAGCATGAGCAAACAATTTGACGTCGTCGTGATCGGCGGCGGCCCAGGCGGCTACATAGCAGCCATTCGCGCGGCCCAACTGGGCTTTAACGTGGCCTGTATCGATGAGTGGAAAAACGCGGCCGGCGGCCCCGCACCCGGCGGCACCTGCACCAACGTCGGCTGTATTCCCTCCAAGGCCTTGCTGCAGTCCAGCGAGCATTTCGACCACGCCAACCATCATTTCGCAGAGCATGGCATCACCGCCACCGGCGTGAAGATGGACGTGGCCAAGATGATTGCCCGCAAAGACACCGTTGTGAAGCAAAACAACGACGGCATCTTGTACCTGTTCAAAAAGAACAAGGTCACTTTCTTCCACGGCCGCGGCTCTTTTGTCGCCGCCAAAGACGGCGCTTACGAGATCAAGGTGGCCGGCAAGGCTGAAGAAAACATCTCCGGCAAGCACGTGGTGGTGGCCACTGGTTCGAGCGCTCGCGCCTTGCCCGGCACGCCGTTTGACGAGGACAACATCCTGTCGAACGACGGTGCGCTGCGCATCGCCGCCGTGCCCAAAAAGCTCGGTCTGATTGGCTCGGGCGTCATCGGCCTGGAGATGGGTTCGGTTTGGCGCCGACTGGGTGCCGAAGTGACGGTGCTCGAAGGCCTGCCCACCTTTTTGGGTGCGGTGGACCAGCAAATTGCCAAGGAAGCGCACAAGGCTTTCGTGAAGCAGGGTTTGAAGATAGAGCTCGGCGTCAAGGTCGGCGAGATCAAGTCCGGCAAGAAGGGCGTTTCTGTCGCCTACACCAACGCCAAGGGCGAAGCCGTTTCGCTCGACGTCGACAAGCTGATCATTTCGATCGGCCGCGTGGCCAACACCACCGGTCTGGCCGCAGACGCCGTGGGCTTGCAGCTCGACGAGCGCGGCGCCATCGTGGTGGACGCCGATTGCAAGACCAACCTGCCCAACGTCTGGGCGGTGGGCGACGTGGTGCGCGGCCCCATGCTGGCGCACAAGGCAGAAGAAGAGGGCGTGGCCGTGGCCGAGCGCATCGCCGGTCAGCACGGGCATGTCAACTTCAACACCATCCCCTGGGTCATCTACACCAACCCCGAGATCGCCTGGGTCGGTCAGACCGAAGAGCAGCTCAAAGCGGTAGGCTGCGCCTACAAGGCCGGCACCTTCCCGTTCATGGCCAACGGTCGCGCGCGCGCGCTGGGCGACACCACTGGCATGGTCAAGATGCTCGCAGACGCCGCTACCGACGAGATCCTCGGCGTGCACATCGTCGGCCCGATGGCCAGCGAGTTGATCGCTGAATGCGTGGTTGCCATGGAGTTCCGCGCGAGCAGTGAAGACATCGCACGCATTTGCCACGCGCATCCGTCGCTGAGCGAAGCCACCAAGGAAGCGGCCTTGGCGGTGGACAAGCGCACGCTCAACTTCTGAGCGCCGACCACACGCCAGCCTCCATGTCCGTTCGTTCTGCCTATGAGGCCGAACTTCAGCTGCGGGGTTACACCAGTGACCCTGCGCAGCTGCGGGCGGTTGACGCGCTGGAGCGCTGCGCCACCGAATGGGCTGGCTACAAGGAAAAGCGCTCCAACTCCTTCAAGAAGCTGATCAACCGGCCGGCCATTCCACGCGGTGTGTACATGCACGGCGGGGTAGGGCGGGGCAAGAGCTTTTTGATGGATTGCTTTTACAACGCGGTACCGCTCAAGCGAAAAACGCGGCTGCACTTTCATGAGTTCATGCGCGAGGTGCACCGAGAGTTGCGCGACTTGCAGGGCACGGTCAACCCGCTTGACGAGTTGGGCCGGCGAATGGCCTTGCGCTACAAATTGATTTGTTTTGACGAGTTTCACGTCGCAGAGATCACCGACGCGATGATCCTGTACCGCTTGCTGTCGGCGCTGTTTGATAACGGTGTCGGCTTTGTCACCACCTCTAACTTTGCGCCTGATGAGCTTTACCCGAACGGCATGCACCGGGATCGCATCCTGCCGGCCATCGAGTTGCTCAAGGCCAACCTGGAAGTGCTGAGCGTGGACAACGGTACCGATTACCGCTCCATCACTTTGGAGAAGCTCAAGCTGTACCACATGCCTTTGGGTGAGGCGGCCGACGCTGCCATGACAGACGCTTTCGAACGTCTGGCCGAAGCGCGTGACGAGGACCCGGTGCTGCACATCGAGTCGCGCCAGATTCGCGCGCGGCGCAAGGCCGGCGGTGTGGTCTGGTTTGATTTCAAGACCTTGTGCGGCGGCCCGCGCTCGCAAAATGACTACCTGGAAATGGCCAGCCAGTTCCACACCGTACTGCTGAGCGATGTGCCGCACATGCCGGTGCGCATGGCCTCGGAGGCGCGGCGTTTCACCTGGCTGGTCGATGTTCTGTACGACCGGCGTGTCAAGCTCATCATGTCGGCCGCCGTGCCGCCGGAGGCTCTTTACACAGAAGGCCCCCTGGCGCACGAATTTCCCCGTACCATTTCACGATTGAATGAAATGCAATCGACGCAATACCTGGCGCTGGAGCGGCGGGACGTCGATACCTCCATCACATGAAGTTTTCATTGTTCCTGCTGTGTGCCCTGGCTGCTGGCCTGGCTCTGGCGCAGCCTGCGGCCGAAGTGCCAACGGCCGGGCGTGATACGGAAAAGGCTCAGATAGCGGCTGAGCGGGCCAGGATCGAAGCCGGCTTCAAGGCCGAAGAATCCGCCTGCTACCGCCGATTTC
>JBIKHR010000047.1:0-12611 GCA_044362035.1 Polaromonas sp.
GTATGGACGCCAACATGGTGCTGGCCTGGCACAAGTACGGCGGCGGCGCCGAGTTGCTGGCCAAGCTCTACGCTTCGATCGGCGGCAATGTGCAGTCGTTCCTGTACGGCCCGATGTCCACACAGCCCCTGGGCTGGTTCAAAAAGCCCATCACCAAGTCGACTGACTTCAAGGGCCTGAAGTTCCGTACCAACGGCCTGGCGATTGACCTTTTCACTGCCATGGGCGCTGCTGTGAACGCGCTGCCCGGCGGTGAGATCGTGCCCGCCATGGACCGCGGCCTGCTGGACGGCGCCGAGTTCAACAACGCCTCGTCTGACCGTATCCTGGGCTTTCCGGACGTCTCCAAGGTCTGCATGCTGCAAAGCTACCACCAGAGCGCCGAGACTTTCGAGATCATGTTCAACAAGACCAAGTACGACGCACTGCCGGCCAAGATGAAAGCCATCATTGCCGGCGCCACTGAGGCCGCTTCAGCCGACATGTCCTGGAAAGCGGTTGACCGCTACTCCAAGGACTACATCGAGCTGCAGACCAAGGACAAGGTCAAGTTCTACAAGACACCTGATGCCATCCTGCAAGAGCAGCTCAAGCTGTGGGACGCCATCCTGACCAAAAAGTCAGCTGAAAATCCACTGTTCAAGGAAATCGTGGCTTCGCAAAAGGCTTTTGCCGAGCGCGCTGTCAAGTGGGACCAGGACACCAACATCAGCCGCCGTATGGCTGTGAACCATTTCTTCGGAGCCAAAAAAGCCGCACCGAAAAAAGCCTGATCCGTTTTCAGCTTCACCCGTCAGCCACTCGGACACAATCCGGGTGGCTGATTTACTTATGTAAGCTCTCAAATGCAAAAACTTCTCCTCACCATCGACAAAATCAGCACCGCGGCCGGTCAGTTTTTCGCCTGGCTCATCGTTGCGCTGACGTTCATGATCGCGTGGGAAGTCTTCTCCCGTTACGCACTCGACAACCCGCACCCCTGGGCTTTTGACGTCATGAGCATGATGTACGGCTCGCTCTTCATGATGGCGGGTGCCTACACGCTGTCCAAAAACGGCCATGTGCGTGGCGACGTGTTGTACGGCTTTTTCCCGCCGCGCCTGCAGGCCGGCCTGGACCTGACCCTGTACATCCTGTTTTTTATTCCGGGCGTGGTGGCACTGGCCTGGGCGGGCTACGGTTTTGCTGCCGAATCCTGGGCCATCAACGAACACTCCAACATCACGGCCAACGGCCCGCCGGTCTACCCCTTCAAGACCATCATCCCGATTGCCGGCGCCATTTTGCTGGCGCAGGGTCTGGTTGAAATCATCCGCTGCATTGTTTGCCTGCAGCAAGGCGCCTGGCCCTCACGCGGCGAAGACGTGGAAGAAGTTGACGTCGAAAAACTCAAAGAGATGGTCAACGTCAAAGACGAAGACATCGCCAAACTGGACGCCCTGATCGTGACCCCCAAGGACAAACAAAAATGAGAAAAGAAGTCTGGTTTGGCCTGACCATCATGGCTGCGGTCGTGTTGGCTGCCTTTATCTTGCTGCCGCCCCTGGCGCAAATGACCAACGGCCACCTGGGCCTGTTGATGCTGGCTCTGGTGGTGGTGGCCATCATGCTGGGTTTCCCCACCGCCTTCACCCTGATGGGCATGGGCATGGTGTTTGCCTGGATTGCCTACCGAAGCTCGAACCCGTCACTGGCGGTCGAGCAAACGCTGGACCTGATGGTGCAGCGCACCTATTCGGTGATGTCGAACGACGTGCTGATTTCCATTCCGCTGTTCGTCTTCATGGGCTACCTGATTGAGCGGGCCAACCTGATTGAAAAGCTCTTTAAAAGCATGCACCTGGCCACCTCGCGGGTGCCGGGTTCACTGGCCGTGGCCACCATCATCACCTGCGCTATTTTTGCCACCGCCACCGGCATCGTCGGTGCCGTGGTGACGCTGATGGGCTTGCTGGCCCTGCCGGCCATGCTGCGGGCCGGTTACAGCGTGCAGTTGTCGGCCGGCGCCATCACAGCCGGTGGTTGCCTGGGCATTTTGATTCCACCGTCGGTGATGCTGATCGTCTATGGCGCTACCGCCGGCGTGTCGGTGGTCAAACTGTATGCGGGTGCCTTCTTTCCCGGCATCATGCTGGCCACGCTGTATGTGCTCTATGTGGTGGTGATCGCCAAATGGAAGCCACACCTGGCCCCGCCCATGTCGGCCGAAGACCGCGTGGTGCCGCTGCCGCCTTTTGCCTCTGTGGTCTCCACCACTGTCAGCGACAAGGTGCTGCCGGGCCTGATCGGCGCCATCAAGGGCAAACGCAATGCGGCCGTTCCCCTGCGTGATCTGCTCAACCATCTGTTCATCGCCATCCTGCCCGCGCTGGCGGTGGCCCTGATCATGGGTGCGATTTTCATGAAAGTCACCGCGCCGCTGCCGCCCGCTGAAGTCGAGGGCGTGGTCGCCATGGGCGGTACATCGGTGGAAAGCGCTGAAGAAGAAAGCAGCAGTGTGAGCGGCTTGCAAGAGCCCGAGGAAGAAGAAGGCGGCCTGAAACCACCGCCGGACAGTGACGCACCTGCGGCCACCGCCAAGGTGGAGGCCGACAAACCGGTCGAGGCCGTACCGGCCAGCCAACCACCGGCACCGGCCGCAGAGGCTGCCGTAGCGGCTGAGCGCCTGCCCGCGCCCGCCAGCTTCTGGATAGCGCTGGCCAGCTGCGCTGTGGCACTCGGCCTGTTTTACGCCTACTTCAGCTTTGCCAGGCTGGAGATCTTCAAGATGCTGCTGGGTTCCTTCTTCCCGCTGGCGGTGATGATTCTGGCAGTGCTGGGCACCATCGTCTTCGGGCTGGCCACGCCCACCGAAGCGGCGGCCATGGGTTCGCTGGGCGGCCTGGTGCTGGCGGCGGCCTACCGGCGCCTGAACATGCAGGTGATGAAGGAATCGGTCTACCTGACGGCCAAGACCAGTGCCATGGTGTGCTGGCTGTTTGTCGGCTCGAGCATCTTCTCGGCGGCTTTTGCGCTGCTGGGCGGGCAAGACCTGATCAACCAGTGGGTGCTGTCGCTGAATATGACGCCGGTGCAGTTCATGATCCTGGCGCAGGTGGTGATTTTCCTGCTGGGCTGGCCGCTGGAGTGGACTGAGATCATCGTGATTTTCATGCCGATCTTCATTCCCCTGCTGCCGCACTTCGGCATTGATCCGCTGTTCTTCGGCTTGCTGGTGGCGCTGAATTTGCAGACCGCTTTCCTGAGCCCACCGGTGGCCATGGCGGCGTTTTACCTGAAGGGCGTCAGCCCGCCGCATGTCACGCTGAACCAGATTTTTGCCGGCATGTTGCCTTTCATGGCCATTCAGGTGTTTGCCATCTTCTTGCTCTACCAGTTCCCGGCGATCGGCCTGTGGCTGCCTGAGCTGCTGTACAAATAAACATACCGACGGATGATTTTTTCGGGGCGCTACGGCGCCCCTTTTTTTTAGGGCGTGCGTTTGTCAGGCGTTTCAGGGGCAAATGTCGCTAAGATTGACGTTAACGTCAACGTCAACCGGGCCTGCCGGTTGACCCTGACGACTTTCTTGGAGACACCCATGTCCGATCTGTCCGCTGAATTCCAGGCTCTGGCTAACTACCGCCCCACGCACAAGGTGCGATTTGTGACGGCGGCTTCGCTGTTTGACGGACACGACGCTGCCATCAACATCATGCGGCGCATCTTGCAGGGCATGGGCGCCGAGGTGATCCACCTGGGCCACAACCGCAGCGTGGACGAGGTGGTCACCGCGGCCCTGCAGGAAGACGCGCAGGGTATCGCCATCAGCTCTTACCAGGGCGGGCATGTCGAGTACTTCAAGTACATGATGGACCTGCTCAAAGCCCGCGGCGGCGAGCACATCCAGGTTTTTGGCGGCGGTGGCGGCGTGATCGTGCCGCCCGAAATCCGCGAGCTGCACGCTTACGGCGTGACGCGCATTTACAGCCCCGAAGACGGCCAAAAAATGGGCCTGGCCGGCATGATCGGCGAGATGGTCATGCGCTGCGACAAGGACTTGACCAGCCTGGCCCCGCGCACCATGAAAGCCATTGAAGGCCACGGCGAAATGAATTGGCGTGCGCTGGCGCAACTGATCACCGCGCTGGAAAACGACAAGGCCGATGCGGCGCTGGTCAGCCAGATTCGCCAGCAGGCGGCCATCTGCAAGGTGCCGGTGCTCGGCATCACGGGCACGGGCGGCGCGGGCAAGTCCTCGCTCACCGACGAGCTGATCCGCCGCCTGCGGCTGGACCAGGGCGACAGCCTGCGCATCGCGCTCATCAGCATCGACCCCTCGCGGCGCAAGAGCGGCGGCGCCCTGCTGGGCGACCGCATCCGCATGAACGCCATCAGCCCTTGGACAACACAGGCCCCCACGCTCTCCACTTCGTGTGATTCGCTGCCCCCCGAGGGGGCTGGCATCGCCTCGGGGCGGCCCAGCGGCGATACCGGCTCACGTGTATTCATGAGAAGTCTCGCCACGCGCGACTTCGGCTCTGAAATCTCCAAAGCCCTGCCCGACGTGATCGCTGCCTGCAAAGTGGCCGGCTTTGATCTGGTCATCGTCGAGACCTCGGGCATCGGCCAGGGCGATGCGGCCATCGTGCCGCATGTGAACGTGCCCATGTACGTGATGACGCCGGAGTTTGGCGCCGCCAGCCAGCTCGAAAAAATCGACATGCTGGACTTTGCCGAGTTTGTGGCCATCAACAAGTTTGACCGCAAGGGCTCACTCGACGCGCTGCGCGATGTTGCCAAGCAGGTGCAGCGCAACCAGGAAGCCTGGACCACGCCCACCGAGCAGATGCCGGTGTTTGGCACGATGGCGGCGCGCTTCAACGACGACGGTGTGACCGCGCTGTACCAGGCCCTCAAACCGCGTTTGGCCGAACTGGGTCTGCAGCTGAAAGCCGGTACGCTGCCGCAGGTGGCGGTGCGCCACAGCACCAACCAGACCCCGGTGGTGCCGGCGGCGCGCACGCGCTACCTGGCCGAGATTTCCGACACCGTGCGTGGCTACAAAAAACGGGCCGCAGCGCAAGGCCAACTCGCGCGCGAAGTTCAGCAACTCAAGGCCGCTGCTGCCATGCTGAAAATCGACAAGCCAGGCCGAGCCCCCGCAGCTGAAGCAGCGCTTGACCTTGCAGGCCACCGCAAGTCACGCATGGATGCCGACGCACGCGCCCTGCTGGCTCAGTGGCCGGACATGCAAGCGGCCTACGCCGGGGAAGAATACGTGGTCAAAATCCGTGACAAGGAAATCCGCACGGCGCTGGTCACCAAGTCCTTGTCAGGCACACCGATTCGTAAAGTCAGCCTGCCTAAATACCACGACGATGGCGAGGTGCTGCAATGGCTGATGCTGGACAACGTGCCCGGGAGCTTTCCCTACACCGCCGGCACTTTTGCCTTCAAGCGCGAGGGCGAAGACCCGACCCGCATGTTTGCCGGCGAGGGCGATGCGTTTCGCACCAACACCCGCTTCAAACTTCTCAGTAGCGGCATGGCCGCCAAGCGCCTGTCCACCGCGTTTGACTCGGTCACGCTGTACGGCAATGACCCGGACCCACGACCGGACATCTACGGCAAGGTGGGCAACAGCGGCGTGAGCATTGCCACGCTCGACGACATGAAGGTGCTCTACGGCGGCTTTGACTTGTGCAACCCCAGCACCTCGGTCAGCATGACCATCAATGGCCCGGCGCCCAGCATTCTGGCCATGTTCATGAACACCGCCATCGACCAGAACATTGACAAGTTCAAGACGGACAACGGCCGCGAACCCACCGACACCGAGACTGCCAAGATCAAGGAATGGGTGCTGGCCAATGTGCGCGGCACGGTGCAAGCCGATATTCTGAAAGAAGACCAGGGCCAGAACACCTGCATCTTCTCGACCGAGTTCAGCCTGAAGGTGATGGGCGACATTGCGCAGTATTTTGTGCACCATGATGTGCGTAACTTTTACAGTGTGTCCATCAGCGGTTATCACATTGCCGAAGCCGGGGCCAACCCGATCAGCCAGCTGGCTTTCACGCTCTCCAATGGCTTCACTTTTGTAGAGGCGTATCTGGCACGCGGCATGCACATTGACGACTTTGCGCCCAATTTGAGCTTCTTCTTTTCCAACGGCATGGACCCGGAATACACCGTGATGGGTCGCGTGGCACGCCGCATATGGGCGGTGGCCATGAAAGAAAAATACGGCGCCAACGAGCGCAGCCAAAAGCTCAAGTACCACATCCAGACCAGCGGGCGCAGCCTGCACGCGCAAGAGATTCAGTTCAACGACATCCGCACTACCTTGCAGGCGCTGATTGCCATTTACGATAATTGCAACAGCCTGCACACCAACGCCTTTGACGAAGCCATCACCACGCCCACCGAAGACTCGGTGCGCCGTGCCATGGCGATCCAGCTCATCATCAACCGCGAATGGGGCCTGGCCAAGAACGAGAACCCGTCGCAAGGCGCTTTCATCATCGAAGAGCTCACCGAGCTGCTCGAAGAAGCCGTGCTGACCGAGTTCGAGCGCATTGCCGAGCGCGGCGGCGTGCTGGGTGCCATGGAGACCGGCTACCAGCGCGGCCGCATCCAGGACGAGTCCATGCACTACGAGATGCTCAAACACACCGGCGAGCTGCCCATCATCGGCGTCAACACCTTCCGCAACCCGCACGGCGACCAGGTGCAGGACAAGCTCGAGCTGGCGCGCTCCACCGACGAGGAAAAGCAAAACCAGCTCAAACGACTTGAGGCGTTTCACACACTGCACGCCAACGAGTCGCCCGCTATGCTTAAGCGCTTGCAGCAGGCCGTCATTGAGAATAAAAATGTGTTCGAGGTGCTGATGGACGCGGTGCGCGTCTGCTCGCTGGGCCAAATCACCAACTGCTTGTTTGAGGTGGGCGGGCAGTACCGGCGCAATATGTGAAGCCTTGCGCGGGCAACTGCCTCTCAGGCTTCATGGCTTGAAGGCTAGGTGCCGCGCAGATGCTTGAACACTTTGGCCTGAAACAGCCGGGGGATGCTCTCGCTGCGCCGACCGGGCAGCAACTCAAAAGCTTCGCCCGCACTGAGCGTGCCCGGCGTCAGCACCGACAGGTAAAAACCACAAAAGCCGCTTTGCGCCATGGCCCGCACCGCGCCGCTGAAACCCAGCGCCGCATTGAGCTTTCCGCAGGGCTCGCGCGGAATGCGCACCTGCAACTCGCAATGGGCAAAGCGCAGCACATCACCAGCCCAGACCTGGGACTCCAGCAGGCCTTCGAGGGTGAGGTTTTCGCCCAGGCTGCCGTGCGGCAAGCTGTCGTCAATGCCGCTGACGCCGGCCTGCCGCCGCGCCTCCCGCCAAAAGGCGTAATGCTCGGCCGGGTAGGCGTAGACGGCTTTTTCCAAGCCGCCGTGTATCGACAAGTCAGCCTGCTCGTCGCCCAGCAAGCCCAGCGGCATCACCGGCACCGGGCCGTCAACACCTCGCTTGCCCATGGCCGAGAGCATGCTGCGGGCGCCGACCTGGATGCGCCTGGCCTGGCCGGACTGCACAGAAATAAGCCGACCTGTCATACCTGCGCACCGTCCTTGCAAAGCCTGCATTTTCAACCCTGGCGCAAGCGGGCTGGCGTGTGGGTAAAATCCTGCTCAATCACTCAAGTCCACAGGAACTCAAATGTCCAACCCCCATCCCCATTCCGCCTCCGCAGACCATGCCGCCACCGCTGAAGAGGTGGACGCTATCGAAGCCATCCTGCCAATGATGCCGATCGTGTTGCCACTGGCCGGCGGCGTGCTGATGTTCCTGCTCGCTTTCATCGCCGTCTTCATGGCCTGAGCCTTGCGCCGGGGCAGCGTCCCGGCACCGGCCCGCACCCCCAAGCCCGCCCATGGCGGGCTTTTTTGCGTTCAGTGCCAGCATCAACTCATGCAAGTTTTGCATATCTTTGCGTTGTAACCGTCAGGTAACTCGCAGCCCTTCTTCTTAAAATGACCTTCCAGTTTGATCGTGGGCTGCCCGCAGGCGCCCTTCATTTTGTCTTTTATGCGCCGGCTTTCTTCAGCGCTATTTCGCCAGCCACCGCCGTCCCGGGCTTTCGCCCGGCGCTGGTCAGTAGTTGCCGAAATCACGTTTTTTAACTTTGGAGCTTTTCGATGAACCACCCCGCCATGCCAGGGCTTGCGCTGAATGCGCCTGCCTACATCAAGAACGCCAAACTGATCGCCTGGGTTGCCGACATGGCCGCCCTGTGCAAGCCAGACGCCGTCTACTGGTGTGACGGCAGCGACGCCGAGTACCAGCGCCTGTGCCAGCAACTGGTGGACGCCGGCACCATGAAAAAACTCAACCCTGCCAAACGCCCGAACAGCTTTCTGGCACTCAGCGACCCGAGCGATGTGGCCCGGGTGGAAGACCGCACCTTCATCTGCTCAGCCCGGAAAGAAGACGCCGGCCCGACCAACAACTGGGTGGCTCCCACCGAGATGCGCGCCACGCTGGCCCCGCTGTTTGACGGCTGCATGAAGGGCCGCACGATGTACGTGGTGCCCTTTTCGATGGGCCCGCTGGGCTCGCCGATTGCGCACATCGGCATTGAGCTGTCGGACAGCCCCTATGTGGCGGTGAACATGAAGATCATGACGCGCATGGGCCGCGCCGTGTATGACGTGCTGGGTGTGGACGGTGCTTTTGTCCCTTGCGTGCACACCGTGGGCGCGCCGCTGGCTGAAGGCCAGAAGGACGTCAGCTGGCCTTGCAACAAGACCAAGTACATCGTGCATTACCCCGAAACCCGTGAGATCTGGTCTTACGGTTCGGGCTACGGCGGCAATGCCTTGCTGGGCAAAAAATGTTTTGCGCTGCGCATCGCCTCCATCATGGGCCGCGACGAAGGCTGGCTGGCCGAGCACATGCTCATTCTGGGCGTGACCAACCCTCAGGGTAAGAAGTACCACGTGGCGGCGGCTTTTCCCAGCGCCTGCGGCAAGACCAATTTTTCCATGCTGGTGCCGCCCGCCGGCTTTCAAGGCTGGAAGGTCACCACCATCGGCGACGACATCGCCTGGATCAAGCCCTCGGCAGACGGCCGCCTGCGCGCCATCAACCCCGAGGCCGGCTACTTTGGCGTGGCCCCGGGTACCAACATGCTGACCAACCCGAACTGCATGCTCAGCCTGAACAAGGACACCATCTTCACCAACGTCGCGCTGACTGACGACGGCGATGTCTGGTGGGAAGGCATGGAAAACGATGCGCCTGGCAAGGCGCTGCCGGCGCACCTGATCGACTGGCAAGGCAAGGACTGGACACCCGAAATCGCCAAGCAGACCGGCGCCAAGGCCGCGCACCCCAACTCGCGCTTCACGGTGGCAGCTACCAACAACCCGGCGCTCGACAGCGCCTGGGACGACCCGAAGGGCGTGACCATCGACGCCTTCATCTTCGGCGGTCGCCGCTCGACCACGGTGCCGCTGGTGACCGAAGCTCGCAACTGGACCGAAGGCGTCTACATGGCCGCGACCATGGGCTCTGAAACCACAGCCGCCATGGCCGGCGGCAACGGCACCGTGCGCCGCGACCCGTTTGCCATGCTGCCTTTCACCGGCTACAACATGAGCGACTATTTCCAGCACTGGCTGGACATGGGCCAAAAGCTGGCTGGCGCGGGCGCCAAGCTGCCGAAGATTTACACCACCAACTGGTTCCGCAAGGGCGACGACGGCAAGTTCGTCTGGCCCGGCTATGGCGAGAACATGCGCGTGCTCAAGTGGATGATCGACCGCATCGAGGGCTCAGGCCAGGGTGCTGAGCATTTCACCGGCATCAGCCCGCGTTACCAAGACCTGAACTGGACCGGTCTGGACTTCAGCGCCGGGCAATTTGACACCGTGACGCACATGGACAAGGCCGATTGGCGCAAAGAGGTGGCGCTGCACACCGAGCTGTTCACGCAACTGGCCTACCACCTGCCACCTGCGCTGGTGCAGACCAAGGCCGAGCTCGAAAAACAGCTGGCGGCTTGACAGGCGCAAGGCGGGTGTTTAACGGATCTGGCGAATGAAGGCGCGCAGATCGTCGCTGCCTAAGCGAATGGCACGCCGGGTCAGCACAGTCGCCTTGACGGTTCCAGCAAGCGCTGCCGGCGACAAGACGTCCGAGGTTTCCATCATGGCTTGATGACGGGACATGGCCACTTGCAGGTCGGCCATGACGCGGGAGTCACTGTGCGCAATGCGCAACAGGCGCTCGTCGGCACGGCTGCGGGCCTGGCGCTGAACCCATGCGTCCAGCCCGGACTTGGCAGCCAGACCCACACGGCTGACCGTGCCTGAAAGCATCGCCAACGAGGCAAAACCGGCGGCCCACAGCGCGATCCACAAGACCAGCAGGTGGCCTTCGACCACGCTGTCCATCACTTCGTAAGCGACCACCAGCACGGCTGCAGCCACTGCGGTGAGCAGCAAGGCCACCAGGCCGCGTGTGGGGGACCAGCTCTTGCGCAGCTGCATCGCGCCTTCAATGGCGGATTCAATGCGGGTCACGCCGGGGTGTTGGTCGGGGTACTGGTTGCTGACAAAACTGGGCATGGTGGTCTTTCTCTGGGTGCCGTGGGTTCTGCGGAAAACTGCTTGCTGACGACGGCTGCGTACAACAAGACCCAAATACTAGGGTTTTTACGCATGCCGTTCAACTTTATATTTATGATCTAATTCATTCACAAAATTGATTAATTAAGTTTTTCAAGCCAGGAGCGTCTGTGAGCACCCCGAATTTCCGCACGTTGGACCTCAATTTGCTGCGCGTCTTTGACGAGGTGATGTCCGAAGGCAGTCTGACGCGGGCTGCGCGCAATCTCTCGCTGACCCAGCCGGCGGTGAGCAACGCGCTGCGGCGCCTGCGCGAAACCCTGGGCGACGAGCTGGTGCAGCGCAGCGGCCAGGGCATGGCGCCCACGCCGCGGGCACGCGCCATCTGGCCGGCAGTGCGTGAAGCGCTGGCGCAGCTGCAGTCCTCGCTGATTCCGAACGAATTTGTGCCCGCCGAGGCCAACACCAGCTTTGTACTGGCCATGGCCGACGCGACCGCCGCCGAGTTGATCCCGGGCCTGTCTGAAACCCTCGAAAAAGAAGCCCCACGGGTGACCTTGCGTGTGGTGCCGCTGACCACGCGCGACCCCAGACGCCTGCTCGACGAAGAGACATGTGACCTGGCGGTGGGTCACTTTCCGTCGGTACTGGCCGACCTGACGGCGCGCGCGCAAAGCGGCGAGCCACAGCCCTTTTTGCACCAGCGGCTGTACGACGGCGAATACGTCTGCGTCATGCACCAGGACCACCCGCTGGCCCGTGGCCCTCTGACGCTGGACGCGTTTTGCGCCGCCCGCCACATGCTGGTGAGTTTTTCAGGCCGGCCTTATGGCTTTGTGGATGAAGCGCTGGCTTCGCTGGGCCGGGAACGCTTTGTCGTGCTGACGGTCAACCAGTTCTTCACGGCCGGGCGCGTGGTGGCCAACGCCAATTTGCTGACGGTACTGCCGCGGCATTTTGTGCAGGTCACGGGTTTTGGCGATCAACTGGTGCTGCGCCCGCTGCCCTTTGAGGTGTCGGCGGTGCATGTGGACGCGGTGTGGCACAGGCGCAGCCAGCAGCGCAGCAGCCATGTGTGGCTGCGCGATGCGGTGCTGCGCGCCGCTGACAAGGCTTTCCGGCCAGCGATGGTGGCTTGAAGGCCACAATCCGGCAGTGAACATTCAGCTTTTATCTGACCTGCACCTGGAGTCGAACCCGCACTTCTCGGCCAGGCCCGTGGCCGGCGCCGACCTGCTGGTACTGGCGGGCGACATTGGCTCGTACCAGCCCGGCTCGGCACTGGGCAGCCTGGGCGTGGAAGACTTTGGCCTGGCGCGCTTTTCGCCCCGGCCAGTGCACGAAGGCGGTGCCGACTGGCCCACGCCAGTGATTTTTGTGCCCGGCAACCATGAATATGACGGGCTGGAGTTTGACGAGGCCACGCAGCGCCTGCGCCAGGCCTGCGAGCGCTGGGGCCTGATCTGGCTGGACCGGCAAAGCGTGGTGTTGCAAGGCGTGCGCTTTGTCGGCTGCACCCTGTGGACGGACTTTGATGCCCTGAACAGCCCCGGCCCGGACGCCGCCGGCGCAGCTGACCAGCGCGGCGCGCTGGCGGCGCAACTCAAAGCACGCGACAAGGCTTTTCGGGCCGCCAACTTTTACCTGCGCAAAAATCACAGCCTGCAAGGCGGCGTCCCCATGCTGGCCGAGGAGGTGCGCGCGCTCGGCTTGCAAGACCAGCAGTGGCTGCGCCAATCGCTGGCCACGCACTTTGACGGACCGACGGTGGCGCTGACGCACTTTGCGCCCAGCCTGCTCAGCGCCGACCCGCGCTACGGACTGACGCCGGGCACCGCTGGTTTTTGCAATGCGCTCGACGATCTGCTGCCCTCAGCTCGGCTGTGGCTGCATGGCCATTTGCATTGCCCGCAGGACTACGTCAGCCAAGGCTGCCGCGTGGTGGCCAACCCGCTGGGTTATGCGCGCAAGGGCGAACAAAAAAACTTCCAGCCCGAGCTGCTGAT
>JBIKHR010000288.1:0-3848 GCA_044362035.1 Polaromonas sp.
GAGGTGTCCTGGCTGATCACTAAAAGCTCTTTGACGCCGCCTTCAAACAGGGCGCGCGCTTCACCCAGCACGTCGCCGATCGGGCGCGACACCAGATCGCCGCGCATCGACGGGATGATGCAAAAAGTGCAGCGATGGTTGCAGCCTTCGCTGATCTTCAAATAAGCGTAGTGCCGCGGCGTGAGCTTGATGCCGGCGATGCCAAAAGAATTGGGCACCAGGTCGATGAAAGGGTCGTGCGGCTTAGGCAAATTCAGGTGCACGGCGTCCATGACTTCCTGCGTGGCATGCGGGCCGGTCACGGCGAGTACGCTGGGATGCATCTGCTTGACGAGATTGCCACCGCCGTCACCCGCCTTGGCGCCCAGACAACCGGTAACGATGACCTTGCCGTTGGCCGCCAGCGCTTCGCCGATGGTGTCCAGGCTTTCGCGCACGGCGTCGTCAATGAAGCCGCAGGTATTGACGATGACCAGGTCAGCGCCCTCGAAAGTCTTGGAGGTTTCGTAACCCTCGGCACTCAGGCGGGTCAGGATCAATTCGGAATCGGTCAGCGCCTTGGGGCAGCCCAGGCTGACAAAACCGACGCGCGGCGCGGGTTTGCCTGCAAGCGCAGTCGATGGGGGGGAAGATGCCGTGGCGGCGCTCGTGTTTTCACTCATGGCTGCATTGTCTCAGAGGCCACCCTGGCCAGGGGCCAGCGGTTTTTTTGTGCAAAGTGCTTTCTCGGGCGGGTGAAAATCAAGCCAAAATAGCGCCCAACCCGAACCGCCCTCACCTTGTCCTTAGGAAACCCATGATTCTCGAACTTGCCGACATCCGCATCCAACCCGGCCAGCAGGCGGCCTTCGACGAAGCGATCGAGCGCGGACTGCGCACCGTGATCGCCCATGCCAAGGGCTTTCAGGGTTTCAAAGTCAACAAGGGCGTTGAAAGCCCCGAGCGCTACATCCTGCAAATTTTCTGGAACACGCTGGAAGACCACACCGTGGGCTTTCGCCAGTCCCCGGCATTTGCCGACTGGCGCGCGATTGTGGGGCCTTTTTTCGCTGCGCCACCGGTGGTTGAGCACTTTGAGCTGCTCTGCAAATCTGACTGAAATCCGTCACAGGCACCCGTCACCAACGATGACCGGTCTGCATTTTCAAGATCGCTGGCGGCATGTTGCAGCGGGCGCAAAAACGCTGAGCCCGCTACACTGAATCGATGCAACGCCAGCCATTGAAACATTGCCGTGAATGCGGCACCGCCGTGGCTTACCGCCTGCCCGACGACGGCGACACACGCCAGCGCGCCATTTGCACCGCCTGCCACACTGTTCACTACGAAAACCCGCTCAATGTGGTCGGCACGGTGCCGGTGTGGGGCGAGACCGGCGAGCAGGTGCTGCTGTGCAAGCGCAATATCGAGCCCCGCCGCGGCATGTGGACGCTACCGGCCGGTTTCATGGAGCTGGGCGAAACCACCTCCGAAGGCGCTGCCCGCGAGACCGACGAAGAGGCCGGTGCCCAATTTGAGTTGCAAGAACTGTTTGCCATCATGAACGTGGCGCGCGTTGGCCAGGTGCACTTGTTTTACCGCGCCCGACTGCTCAGCACCGTCTTCAATCCCGGCCACGAAACCATGGAAGCACGGCTTTTTTCGGAAGCCGACATCCCCTGGGACGAGATCGCCTTTCGCACCGTCAGGGAAACGCTGGAGCGTTACTTTGCCGACCGGCTGACGGGCCGCTACGGCACCCACGTCGTGGACATTGCCTGACACCAGCTTGACCAGCTGACCGGGGCGCAGGCCAGGGCTTCATGCCGCCGGCCTTTTTTTATTTCTTCTTCACCTCTTTTCACTGCATGTTCAAAACCGCCTCTTTTTTCCGCATTTCCCCCGACTTTGTGATGCCGCCCCTGGACGCCCTCGAGGAAGCCTTGCAAACCAGCCGTTTTGAGCCCTGCGGACCGACCCAGCCCGAGTCGAGCGGCTGGACGCCGCCGCGCGGTAAAAAAAGTGTGTTCATGCTCGAGAGCGTGGGCGGGCAAATCATCTTGCAACTGTGTACCGAGCGCCGACCGCTACCGTCGTCTGCCGTGAAAGCGGCGATGGAAGAGCGCATTGAAAAGTACAAAGAAGAAACCGGCCAGGAGCGTGTGGGCGCCAAGCTCAAAAAAGAGATCAAGGAAGAAGTGATCCTGGACCTGCTGCCGCGCGCTTTCACCAAGCGTTCGAGCACCCTGGTCTGGCTGGACCCGGTGAACCGCTTTCTGGTGGTGGACACCGGCAGCCTGAGCGGCGCTGACAAGGTGGTCACCTTCCTGGTTGAAGCGCTGAGCGAGGTGCCAGGCTCCAGGCCGGGTCTGGGCATCAAACCGGTGATGACGCAAATGTCGGCGGCAGCATCCATGTCGCACTGGCTGTCCAGCCGCGAGGCCCCGGTCGGCTTCACGGTGGACCGTGACTGCGAACTCAAGACACCGGACGACCAGAAATCGACTGTTCGCTATTCGCGCCACACGCTGGAGATTGATGAAGTGGCGCAGCACATCATCAGCGGCAAGGTGCCCACCCAACTGGCCCTGACCTGGAACGACCGCGTCTCTTTTGTGCTGACCGAAACGGCCCAGATCAAAAAACTCAAACTGCTGGATGTGGTGCTCGACGGCGTTCAAGAAGGCGGCAAGGACGACGACGGTTTTGACACCGATGCGGCCATTTTGACGGGTGAGTTGTCAGCCTTGCTGCCCGATCTGCTCGAAGCCCTGGGTGGTGAAATGGGTGACGTTGCCAGCCCGGACGGCAAAACCGGCACGGCGACAGCGGCGCAGCCCGCCAACGCTGACGCGCCCTTCTGAGCGACAGCGCCCGGGGCTTAGGCACGCGCCTTGTCAGCGCCTGCAAAGCTGAAAACACCCTGCCGCGCCAGCCGCGCGAACTCCGACTCGATCATCTCGCGCACCACATGCTGAGCACTGTTGTCCTGCCGCTCGACGCGGGTGGCCAACACCAGCAAGCGATTGAGCTGAACGCCTGATATTTCTGACATCTGAATGGTTTTGGCGGTCCGGGGCTCCTTGAACACCGAGACCGGCATGATGGTGGCCCACTGGCCTTGCTGCACCAGTTCACGGATTGAGTCCACCGAATCGATTTCAGACTGCACCATGAGCTGCCCGCCCACCGGCAACAACTGCCTTTCAACAATGGAGCGGTGCAGGCTGGTCATCAGCAAGGGAATGCGCGCCAGTTGGCTGACCGAGATCACCGGGTCCAGCTTGAGCGACACATGCGAGACCAGGGCCAAAGGCTCACCCAGCAGTGGATGCAGGGTCAGCTGCCGGCCGGCCTCGGGGTTGGTGACGATGGCCATGTCCACCATGCCGCGCTCCAGCCAATCCAGC
This sequence comes from Polaromonas sp., assembly GCA_044362035.1. Taxonomy (GTDB): domain Bacteria; phylum Pseudomonadota; class Gammaproteobacteria; order Burkholderiales; family Burkholderiaceae_C; genus Polaromonas. The sequence goes on from JBIKHR010000288.1 coordinate 3,390, forward strand.
AAAGCCGGAGTGAAGGCCTCGCGTGCGCGCAGCTTGATGCCCGCCAAAGAACGCTGGCAGCTCTCGAACAGATTGGGCAGCAGCACTCGCGCCAAAGTTGGCGAAGCGCCCAGCACGACTGTCGCGGTGCTGGTGTCCTGGCGATTGGCCAAGTGCTGGCGCACCCGCGCCGCCTCGGCCAGCATGCGCTGGGCCGACTCATACAGCGTGACACCAGCCTGCGTCAGTAGCACGCCCCGCGGTGTGCGCTGCAACAGTTGCACCCCCAGGTCGGCTTCGAGTTCGCGCAATTGACGCGTCAGGGCGGGCTGGGCGATCGAGATGGCGGCCGCCGCCGCCGTCAGGCTGCCGGCGTCGGCAATGGCCACAAAATAACGCAGGGCACGCAGGTTCACAGGGGCTTCTTTCGGGGCTGGCCAATGGGCTGTCAATACCGAAATGATATGCCACCCGACGAAT
>JBIKHR010000289.1:0-3843 GCA_044362035.1 Polaromonas sp.
GCCTGACCGATGCGGCCCAGGCCGACGATGCCCATGCGCGCGCCCGAGACCTTGCGGCCCAGCGGCATGGCGCCTTGCGGCCAGCGGCCCTGGCGCACATGCTGGTCTGCCTGCGGCACCAGACGGGCCACCGACAGGACCAGCGCCATGGCCAGGTCGGCCACGTCATCGGTCAGCACGCCGGGGGTGTGCGTCACCGGCACACCCTGGCGGATGGCGGCCGGCACGTCGATGCCGTCATAACCCACGCCAAACACCGACAGCATCTTGAGCTGCGGCAGTTGCGCGATCAGGCTGCCGGGAACAATCGATTCGCCACCCGCTGCCAGTCCCACAATGCGTGGCGCCAGTGCGGCCAGCGCCTGGGCGTCGCCCTCAGGCTGGTAGGTGTGGACGTTGTACACAGCACCCAGGGCTTGCAGGTACAGCGGGTGGACCTTGGGCATGGCCAGAATATCGAGTTTGGACACCGGAACACTCCTGAAAATCAGATCATCAACAACACCGGCAGGCACCCAGCCGAGCCGGCCTTTGGACAGCGCTATCCTGCAGGCTCAAAAAAACAGCGCATTGGCAGGAAAGCAAATAAAGGGGTTGTCACAGGGATATCATCAATACGCATCGGCGATCAAATTGACTAGACTGATGAGATTCCGGACAGCGCTAGCCTAACTGTCAGTCTGGCTGCTCCTGCCCCGTATTTACCCTTGTCGCCCATGCCCACCCCTGCCAAACGCCATCGTTCCACCGGCCGCGTCACGCTCAACGACGTGGCCCATGCCGCAGGCGTCAGCCCGATCACTGTGTCGCGTGCCTTGCGCGGTGAAAGAGCGGTCGATCCTGCCCTGGTCGAGCGGGTGCTGGCAGCTTCCAACAAGCTCGGTTATGTGCCCGACCCGGCCGCCCGCGCCCTGGCCTCGCAGCGCAGCGACCACGTGGCCATCTTGATTCCCAAGCTGTCCAACGCCTTGTTTGTAGACCTGCTCGATGCCGCCCAGCAAACCCTGCGCGCCGGCGGCTTTCAAACCCTGATCGGCGTGACGCACTATGACGAGGGGCAGGAAGAGCAACTGTTGCGCGAGCAACTGCTGCACCGGCCGGCCGGCTTGCTGATCACCGGCCTGAACCACAACGCTGCCACCCAAAACTTGATGGCCCGCAGCCAGGTGCCCTGCGTGCATCTGATGGACCTGCCCGAAGCCAGACAGGACATGGCGCATGACCAGGCGGTTTATTGCGTGGGCTTTCACCAGAACGAAGCCGGTGCCGCGCTGACGCGCCACCTGCTGGCCACGGGCCGCCGCCGCATTGCCTTTGCCGGCGCGCAACTGGACCCGCGTGTCATGCAGCGCCTGTATGGCTGGCGTACCGCGCTGCAAGAGGCCGGCTGCTACGAGCCCACGCTCGAATGGCTCAACCCGGCCTCCTCATCGCTGGCGCTGGGCGGCGTGATGTTTGAGCAGATCATGGGCCAGACCCCGGCGGTGGATGCCATCTTTTTTTGCAACGACGACCTGGCCCAGGGCGCTTTGCTGGCCGCGCTAAGGCTGAAGATTGACGTGCCTGCGCGCGTGGCGATTGCCGGCTTCAACGACCTCACCGGCAGCGACCAGATGCTGCCGCCGCTGACCTCGGTGCGCACGCCGCGCGCCCGCATCGGCCAGGCCGGTGCAGAGATGTTGCTGGGCCTGATGCGCGGCGAAACACCCGCACCGGCCTGCGTCGATCTGGGTTTCGAGATCATCGAGCGCGGCAGCACCTGACGCGGCGCCGAAGAAGGTACCCGACGCGGGACCCGGCACGGCCTGGTCAGTTGGCCGAGGCCTTGAGCACGTTGTCGAGCGGCTGGCCGGCCAGCAGGCGGGCAATGTTGTCGGCGATGGTTTGCTGACGCCGGCGCACGGTGCCCGTGGTCCAGCCCGACATGTGCGGCGTCATCACCACGTTGTCCAGCGCCGCAAAGTCAAAACGCGAAGGTGCGCATTCGGGCTTGTCTGCGTTCGGGTACTGGTACCAAGTGTCAATGATCGCGCCGCCAATTCGCCGCTGGGACAGCGCCTCGTACAAAGCCTGCTCATCGATGACCGGGCCTCGGCCGACATTGAGCAGCAAGGCGTCGGCCTTCATGGCCGCCAGCGCAGTGGCATTGACCAGGCCCTGCGTGGCACTGGTCAGCGGCAGGCTCACCACCACCGCATCGGCCGAGCCCATGAAGGCGTTCAGCTCGTTCAGACTGAAAGACTGGTCCACCAGCGGGCTGTTGACCGCGCTGCGGTTGGCCACATGCACACGCATGCCAAAGGCCTTGGCCCGCGCTGCCAGCGCTTTGGAAATATGGCCAAAGCCCAGCAAGCCCAGGGTCTGCGCGCCCAGCTCGGTGCGCAGCGCCGTCGGCCGGCCGGCCCAGTAAGTCCAGCGCTGCTGGCGCAAATCAGCGTCGGCCGCTTGCAACGGCACATGGCGCATCAAGAGCGCCGTCATCACGTATTCGGCAATCGCGCCTTCATGCCCGAAGCAGTTGCACAGCGCACTCTGCGCGGGCAGCAAAGCCGCGTCAATCCCGTCCGTGCCCGCCCCCGGCGCGTGGTACAGCCGCACCGCTTTGGGCTGGGGCATGGCCGCATCCAGCTTGATGCCAACGATCACGTCCGCCGTTTCAAAGTGCGCACGCTCGCCCGGCAAGGCCAAGCCGTCACTCAGGTCAACGATGTGGTGCCCGGGGCCCACCAGTGCGGCAAAGCCCTGACGGAAGTTGCTGGCGTTCTGGCCGTGGAAGGCGATTTTTAAACTGGTGACAGTCATTAGGGGTTCCAGACAGGGCGACCGGGTGGTCAAGATTCGGTACATCAAGCCCGCGAATATGCCAGAACCGCCAACACCTGCTCCTCGCTGACCCAGTCAACGCAGCGCCAGGCTGAGCTGGTCTACCAGCACGGCCCATTCGGCGTCATTGGCCAGTTGCTCCTTTAAAAAGCTGCTTTGCCAGGGCGTCCAGAAAGGCGCATCCTCCAGACGGATGTCGTCACTCAGCGGACGGTGCTGCTTCAAGAAAGCAGCGATGGCGGTCTCGCCGCAAGGCAGGCCAAGCTGCTTGAATAAATCAGTGAATCTTTGGTGGGGCATTTTTTTGGGGGGTGAGGGTGCGGTTCAGCAGGCCAGCGACCGCTTGAGCAACCTGCATTTACTCTCGACCTTGTAGCTTGCGGCGGCGGCGCGGCTTCTGGCAGCCCGGACCGGATGATTCGGCCGTAGTCAAAATCCTGCAAAAGCGCGCCAGCGGCCTGCACGTGCTCACCAGAACCCTTACACGTCGTCACGCCATCGCATCGTTAGCGCACATCCGGCCGTGGCTGTTCATCGGAGCGCGAGATTAATACGCAGCGCGTGCGCTTTGGGCTCCCAGCAACACCCGCGGCGCGAACTTGGCGCGGTGGAGGCTGAAAAACGACTTCACGTTGCGCACATTCGCGTCACTGGTGAAGAGCCGCTGCGTCAGCGCCAGGTAGGCCGGCATGTCTGCCACGTGAACCACCAGCACAAAATCCGGCCCGGGCGAGACGCGGTAGCACTGCTGCACGGCGGCGTCGGCCACCACACGCGCTTCAAAGGCCAGCGCTTCGTCGTTGCCTTGTCGGTCCAGCGTGATCTCGGTGAGAGCCGTGAGGCCGCGGCCCAGGGTGGCGGCCAGTTTGTCGGTGCTGAGCACGGCGATCTGCTGCTCGATTAGGCCGGCATCACGCAGGCGCTTGACGCGCCGCAGGCAGGTGGGCGGCGACACGTGGCAGCGCTCGGCCAGCGCCTGGTTGCTCAGCGAGGCGTCTTGCTGCAGTTCGTCGAGCAGGC
>JBIKHR010000048.1:0-12567 GCA_044362035.1 Polaromonas sp.
GGCGATGCCGAAGGCGTCCACCAGTTCGTCTTCGCTCAGGCGCAAGGCGGCGCCCAGGCCGGCCACGGCGCCCATCACGCCAAAAATGGCGGTGGGGTGAAAGCCGGCCTTGTGGACTTTGGTGGGGGCCACGGCGCACAGGCGGCACATGACTTCGGCGCCCACGGCGATGCCGCGCAGCAAGTCGGCGCCAGACAGCTTGTGGCGTTGGGCGGCTGCCAGCAAAGCCGGCACGATGACCACACCGGCATGCACCGGCCCGCCTTCGTAGGTGTCGTCAAAGTCTTCGCCGTGCGCGGCAATGCCGTTGACAAAAGCTGCGGCTTCCACGCCGCAGGTCTGGGCAAAGCCGATCACGCTGCAAGGCCCGTCTTGCTCTACCGAGGCCAGCGCCGCCAGCACATAGTTTTCATGGCGGGCGGCCATGCAGATGCCGGCCACGTCCATCAGCAAGCGTTGGCCGATGGCCTGGGCTGCGGGCCAGCTTTCGGGGCGGGCGGTGACGATGGCTTGCGCCAGGCGGCGCGAGACGGTTGGGCCGTTGGAAGTGCTTGTGGTCATGAGGCTGCTTTGCGGTCGCTGAATTCTTTCCAGCCGGTGTAGAGGGTGAGCGCGGCGGCCAGCAGCAGCAGCACCAGCGAGACAGGGTCGGTGACAAAGATGCTGTGCTCGCCGCTGGAGATCAGCAGGCTGCGCCGGTAGTTGGACTCGACCAGCGAACCCAGCACCAGGCCCAGCACCAGCGGCAGCACCGGAATCTTGAGCAGCCGCATGCCGTAGCCCACCACACCAACCACCAGCACCAGGCCGATCTCAAAAATGCTTTGGTGCATGGCGTAAACGCCGGTCATCACCAGCGCCAGAATGAAGGCCATCAGGTAAGGCTTGGGCCGGTTCACCAGCCAGATGCAGGGCGCCAGAATCACCAGGCCAATCAGCAGCATGGCGATGTTGGCAAAGAACAGGCCGCCGTACAGGCTCCAGACAATCTCCGGGGCTTTTTGAAACAACATGGGCCCGGGTTGCAGGCCGTGAATCAAAAAGCCGCCCAGCAAAATGGCGGCCGAGTTAGAGCCCGGAATGCCCAGGCTGAGCAAGGGCACCAGCGCGGTGGCGGTGACCACGTTGTTGGCGGCTTCGGGTGCGGCCACGCCCTCGGGCGAACCCTTGCCAAACTCTTCGGGGTGCTTGGACCAGCGCTTGGCCTCCGAGTACGCCATGAAGGCGGCGATGGTGCCGCCGGCGCCGGGCGTGACGCCTTCCACGGTCCCGATCACCGCGCCAATGGCTTGCGGCTTGGCCAGGCGTTTGCTCATGGCCCAGTTGGGCAATTTCAGGCGCGCTTCAGACTTGACCGCCTTGGCCCAGGCCGGCTCGCCGATTTGCACCAGCATTTCTGTCACTGCAAACAAGCCCACCATGATCAAGATGGGTTTGATGCCGCCCAGCAGGTCGGCTGACTCGAAGGTAAAGCGCGGCACGCCCGAGACCGGGTCGCTGCCAACGAAGGCCAGCATGAGGCCGATGCAGGCCGCAATCACACCGCGCAGCATGGAGCCGCCTGACAAACCGGCAATCACCGACAGACCCAGAATGCCCAGCGAAAAATACGCCGCCGGCGTGAAGGCCAGCGCAATGCGGGCCAGGCTTTCAGTGGCCAGCACCAGCACGGCCAGGCCAAACAGGCCGCCGTACAGGCCCGAGATCAGCGAGATGCCCAGCGCCTCGCCGGCCTTGCCCTGACGCGCCATCTCATAGCCGTCGAGCACCGTGGCAGAGGCCGAGTTGGTACCCGGCGTGCGGATCAAAATGGCCGGGATGGAGCCGCCGTATTCGGCACCCACATAAACGCTGGCCAGCAGCACAATGGCCGTGGCCGGCGCCATGCCGACCGTGAAGGGCAGCAGCAAGGCCATGGCGATGGAGGGCGAGATGCCGGGCAGCGCACCACCCAGAATGCCCCACAGCACACCTGAAAAAGCCGCCACCAGCAGCCACAGTGTGGGCGTGCTCAGCACGGCGTTGAAAAAAGCATCCATGCTCAAGTTCCCATCCAGGTTGGCCACAGCCCGGCGGGCAAGCGGATGTTGAGCAGCAAGGTAAACAGTGTGAACAGACCGGAGGCCCCGAGCACCGAGCACGCCAGAATGACCTTGCGGTCACGCGCGCCCACCAACGCACTGACTGCGCCAATCAGCAACGCCACTGAGACCCAGTAACCGGCCACCGGCAGCACCAGCACGTAGGCGGCCAGCACACCCAGCAGGGCCAGCGCCAACCAGTGCGCCGCCCATTGGGTGTCTTCTTTGGCCCCATCGCCGACCGGGGCCGCGCTGCGGCGGTTGGCCTTGAGCAAGAGCCCTGCGGCGGCCAGCATCATCACCAGGCCAACGGCCGTAGGCACCCCGGCGGCACCCACTTCGTCGGCCAACAGGCTGTCTTCAATCTGGCGTGCGTAGGCTATGTAACTGGCCGACACCAGAATGCCCAGCACACCGGTGATGCGGTCAGCTTGCCGTGCACTCATTTCAGCAGGCCGAGTTCTTTGAAGGAGTCGCGGGTTTCTTGAGCCACTTCGGCCGTGAACTTGCGGGCGGCTTCACGGCCCAGCAGCATGGGTGTCAGTTGTTCTTTGGAGTATTCGGCTTTGTAGGCAGGAACAGCCAGGGCTTTGCGCAGGGCTTCTTCCCACTGCTTGGCAATGGCGTCGGGCATGCCCTTGGGCGAAGCCAGGCCGCGGAATTTACGCACCACCACATTCAGGCCTTGCTCTTTGGCCGTCATCAGCTGCGGCAAGCCGGCCAGACGGTTTTCAGACAAGGTGGCCAGCAAACGGATCTTGCCGGCTTCCAGCTGGGCTTGCAGTTCCTGGATCTCGCCCACGCCGATGTCGTAGGTGCCGTTGAGCACGCCGATCATCTGGTCCGCGCCGCCTTCATGGCTGACGATGGGCACCTTGACGCCGCCGGCCCGGGCGAGGCGTTCCATGGCAATGCGCTCCAGCGACGCCGGGTTGGATGCACCCCAGCGCGACTTGCCCGGGTTGGCTTTGGCAAAAGCCACCACTTCAGCCAGCGTCTTGAAAGGCGATTCGGTGCGGGTGTAGATCACTTCCGGGTCAATGAAGATGATGGCCAAAGGGTCCAGGCCGTCATAGCCCACCGCCGGCTTGGACAGCAGCGTGGTCTGGATGTAAGTCGGGGTGGTGCCGTAGAGCACCGAGCCATCGGGCGCGCCCTTGGCCACATGCGCCACGGCCGTGGCGCCCGAGCCGCCGCGGATGTTTTCAATCGCGAAGTTGGTTTTCAGGGGCAGGTGCTTGACCAGGTCACGCAAAAACACGTCCGTGCCGCCACCCGGGCTGGAGTGTGTGACCAGCGACACGCGGCCGACCGGGTAGGCGTCTTGCGCCTGTGCAAGCAGTGTTACGGGGGCGAGCAGCAGCCAGAGGCCGGCACGTAAGAACAGTCTGGTTTTCATGTTGTCTCCTGAGGGGTTGAGGTGTGGCGCTTATCGGGGCGGATTCTACGCGCGGGGCCCTTACTTACACGCTGGCCGGTTCAAGCCCCTTTCAAGCCCCGCCGGTACTGCACGGCCTCACCCACATGGCCGATTTCCACCTGCGCAGCACCGGCCAGGTCGGCCACGGTGCGGGCAACTTTCAGGCAGCGGTGGATGCTGCGGCCTGACCAGCCCAGGCGAGCGGCGGCGAGGTTCAAAAACTTGGCGACTTCGGGCGCCAGCGCGCATTGCGCGTCGATGGCCTGGCCTTGCAATGCCTGGTTGGCACTGCCCTGTCGGCTGAAGGCGCGCTCGCGTGCGGCGACCACGCGGGCGCGGATGCTGGCGCTGCTTTCGCCCGGTGGCGCGTTGACCAGTTCATGCGCGGCCAGCGCGCCCACCTCGACATGCAGGTCAATGCGGTCCAGCAGCGGGCCGCTGAGCCGGCCTTGGTAGCGCGACACCTGCTCGGGCGAGCAGCGGCAGGCGCGCAAGCTCGAGCCCAGGTAACCGCAGGGGCAGGGGTTCATGGCGGCGATCAGTTGAAAGCGTGCCGGAAACTCGGCCCGCTGCGCCGCCCGCGAGATGGTGATGCTGCCCGACTCCAGCGGCTCGCGCAGGGCTTCGAGCGCGGCGCGGGGAAACTCCGGCAGCTCGTCCAAAAACAACACGCCGCCGTGGGCCAGCGAGATTTCACCGGGCCGCGGTGGCGAGCCGCCGCCCACCAGCGCCACTGCGCTGGCCGTGTGGTGCGGCGCGCAGGTCGGGCGCACGGCCCAGCGCTCTAACGAAAAGCGCCCGCCCAGTGAGGCGATCGCGGCGCTTTCCAGGGCTTCTTGCGTGGTCATGGCCGGCAGCAGGCCGGCAAAGCGCTGCGCCAGCATGGACTTGCCCGAGCCCGGCGAGCCCGCCAGCAGCAGCGAATGACCGCCGGCCGCCGCAATTTCCAGCGCCCGCTTGGCCGCCGCCTGACCCTTGACGTCGGCCAGGTCCGGGTAGTGCGCCTGGCCCGGCCGGTGGTCGTTGAGCGCGCGGGCCCAGCCTTCGCTCTCGGGCGGGGCGGCGTCGCCGGGCAAAAACTGCTGCACCACGTCCAGCAGATGGCGGGCGCGGTAAATGCGCACGTCGGGCACCAGGGCGGCTTCTTGCGCACTGCCTTCGGGCAGCACCAGTTGCGGCCTGGCCGCGCCGGGGTTGTCCGGCAGGGCCAGGCTCATGGCCAGCGCGCCCCGCACCGGCCGCAGGTCGCCGCCCAGCGAAAGTTCCCCCGCAAACTCGAAGCCCGCCAGTTTGCCGCCGTCGATTTGGCCGCTGGCCGCCAGAATGCCCAGCGCGATCGGCAGGTCAAAGCGGCCCGAGTCTTTGGGCAGATCGGCCGGCGCCAGGTTGACGGTGATGCGTTTGTTGCCCGGAAACTCCAGCCCGCTGTTCTGGATGGCCGAGCGCACCCGCTCGCGAGCTTCCTTGACTTCGGTCTCGGCCAGCCCGACCAAAGTAAAGCTCGGCAGACCGTTGGCCAGATGAACCTCCACTGTGACCGGCCGCGCTTGCAAGCCCAGCAGGGTCCGGCTGTGCACTAAAGATAAGCTCATGGGGGCCTTAGATCGGGTTGTTGCACCGTTTTGGGGCGCTGTGGTGCGCACGCCTTTGGTGCTGGCTGCTGTTGAGGCATTTAGTATGCATGGCTTGTGCCTGTTCGGCCAGTCCTTAGCGCTAAAGGGCGGCAGCTAAAGATGGCATGTTCCATGCTTTTCCACTTCGCGAATCCTTGCAACCTGGCAGGCGCGGCGCCAGCGCCCAACCATCATCCTGGAGAAAAACGAACATGAAACTCGTCACGGCCATCATCAAACCGTTCAAGCTGGACGAAGTGCGCGAAGCACTTTCCGGTATTGGCGTCCAAGGCATCACCGTCACTGAAGTCAAGGGCTTCGGCCGTCAAAAGGGTCACACAGAGCTGTACCGCGGCGCGGAATATGTCGTGGACTTCCTGCCCAAGGTCAAGATTGAAGCCGCCGTCTCCGACGAGCTGGTGGACCGCGTGATCGAAGCCATCGAAGGCGCTGCCCGCACCGGCAAGATCGGTGACGGCAAGGTCTTTGTCTACAACCTCGAGCAGGTCGTGCGCATTCGCACCGGTGAAACCGGCAAAGAAGCTTTGTAAGTCTCAGCCTCCACCTTCAAAGAGAACACTGACATGAAAAAACTACTTGCTAGCCTCGCCCTCGGGTTGAGTTTGTTGACTTCCGGCGCCGTCATGGCGCAAGCCCCGGCCGCTGCACCTGCAGCAGCGCCGGCCGTGGCCGCACCGGCTGAAGCCAAAGCAGCTGACGCTGCTGCACCGGCTGCGGCCGCTGCCGCCCCGGCCGCAGCGACCCCCGCTGCTGCACCGGCCGCGCCTGCCGCGCCAGCTCTGGTCCCCAACAAGGGCGACACGGGCTGGATGATGGTCTCCACCATTTTGGTCATCCTGATGACCATTCCCGGCCTGGCCCTGTTTTACGGTGGCCTGGTGCGCAGCAAAAACATGCTGTCGGTGCTCATGCAGGTCATGGTCACCTTCTCCATGATCGTGGTGCTGTGGTTCATCTACGGTTACAGCCTGGCCTTCACCGAGGGCAACGCATTCTTCGGCGGCTTTGACCGCCTGTTCATGGCCGGCATCTGGGACAACGCGACGGGCAGCTTTGCCAACGCCGCGACTTTCAGCAAGGGCGTGGTCATTCCCGAGATCGTTTTTGCCGCCTTCCAGGCCACCTTCGCCGGTATCACTTGCGCACTGATCGTCGGCGCTTTTGCTGAACGCATGAAGTTCTCTGCCGTGCTGCTGTTCATGGTGATCTGGTTCACCTTCAGCTACGCCCCGATCGCCCACATGGTCTGGTTCTGGATGGGCCCTGACGCTTACACCGGCAAAGAAGTGGTCGACGCCATGAACGCCAAAGCCGGCTACATCTGGCAGTCGGGCGCGCTGGACTTTGCCGGCGGCACCGTGGTTCACATCAACGCCGCTGTGGCCGGTCTGGTCGGCGCTTACATGGTGGGCAAGCGCATCGGTTACGGCAAGGAAGCCATGGCGCCTCACAGCCTGACACTGACCATGGTCGGTTCGGCCCTGCTGTGGGTGGGCTGGTTCGGTTTCAACGCCGGCTCTGCACTCGAAGCCAACGGCTTTGCAGCATTGGCCTTCATCAACACCCTGGGTGCCACGGCGGCTGCGGTGCTGGCATGGTGCATCGGTGAAGCGCTGATGCGCGGCAAGGCTTCCATGCTGGGTGCGGCCTCGGGTGCGGTCGCCGGTCTGGTGGCCATCACGCCGGCAGCGGGCAACGTCGGCATCGGCGGCGGTCTGATCATCGGTTTCATCGCTGGTTTCGCCTGCCTCTGGGGTGTCAATGGCCTGAAGAAAATGCTGGGTGCAGATGACTCGCTGGACGTCTTCGGCGTGCACGGCATCGGCGGCATTCTGGGCGCGCTGCTCACCGGCGTGTTCAATTCGCCAAGCCTGGGCGGCCCCGGCTACGTGGCCGACTGGGTCACTGCCACCGGCGTGACAGCGGCCGACTACTCGATCGCCGCACAGGTCTGGACACAAGCCAAGGCGGTCTTCATCACCGTCATCTGGTCGGGTGTGGTGTCCTTCATTGCCTACAAAATTGTCGACCTGACCATCGGTCTGCGCGTGTCTGAAGAAGACGAGCGCGAAGGCCTGGACATCGCGTCCCACGGCGAGACAGCGTACAACCGCTGATCCGTCTCCCCTCATGCCGGCGCGCTGTCAGGGCGCGCCGGCTGTTTGAAGCGAGAGTCTCCTTATGGATGTTCAGCCCGCCGGTGCAAGCCGGTGGGCTGTTTTTTTTGACGCTACAGTTCCCGCATGACCTGGCACACCCTGACACCTGCACCGAACGATCTCGGTGAATCCCCCTTTTGGCACCCCGCTGAAGCCCGCCTTTACTGGATCGATATTCCGGCCCGTCTGCTGATGCGCATGGACCCGCTGAGCCGGCAGATCGACAGCTGGGCCATGGCTGAAGAGCCCGGTTGCATCGCCCCGGCCCGTGGCGGTGGCTTGGTGGTGGCGCTGCGCAGCGGCATGTACCGGGCGCCCGTATGGGGCGGCGCCCTGTCGCTGATCGTGGCCGCACCCTACGACACCGCCACCATGCGCTTTAACGATGGCAAGGCCGACCCGCTGGGGCGCTTCTGGAGCGGCACGATTCACGAGCCGCGCGATGCTAAATCCGCGCAGTTGTGGTCGCTCGACTGCCGCGGCCCGGCACCGCTGCTGCACAGCAAGGCCGGCGAAGCCACCACCGGCAACGGCCTGGCCTGGTCGCCCGATGCGCGCACGCTTTACTGGTCAGACACGCCCGGCCATACCATCCGCGCCTGGGACTGGGACGCCGTCAGCAACACCCTGAGCCGGCCGCGCGTGTTCGCCAGCTGGCCGGGCAAGCCGGCGCAGTGGCAGCCTGGTCTGCCGGGCAACGGTGGTTATGGTGGCCGGCCCGACGGCGCGGCAGTCGATGCAGATGGCAACTACTGGGTGGCCATGTTTGAAGGCGGGCGCGTGCTGCAGCTGTCGCCCGGCGGCGAGCTGCTCAGTGAATGGCCGTTGCCGGCGCTGTGCCCGACCATGCCCTGCTTTGGCGGGGCCGACCTGAAGACGCTTTACGTCACCACCGCCAGCCTGAACCGCCCGCCCGCCGAGCTGGCAGCGCTGCCCGATTCGGGCTGCGTTTTTGCGATGCAGGTCCAGGTGGCGGGCCTGCCGGTGAACTTGTTTGACGGCGGCCCGGCAGTTCGCTGACAAATTATTCACACAGCGGCCGTTCAAAAAAATCAAAACCGGCCCGCCCCGTGCGGCTTACCATGCAGGCCATGGTCAATGACATTGCTTTTCCTTCCACAGACACCGGCGTTGCCGACATGGGTGGCGGCGTCGACCTGAGCGCCGCGCTGGCTGCTCAGGTCAGCCAAGCCTGCGCCAGCGGCACACGCCTGCGCGTGCGCGGCGGCGGCAGCAAAGATTTTTACGGCGAGCCGCTGACTGGCCAAGTGCTGGACCTGAGCGCGCACCGCGGCGTGATCAGTTACGAACCGAGCGAGCTGGTGGTGACCGTGCGTGCCGGTACACCACTGGCCGAACTCGAGACGCTGCTGGCCACCCAGGGCCAGTGCCTGCCTTTTGAGCCGCCGCATTTCGGGCCAGTCGCCACGGTGGGCGGCATGGTGGCCAGCGGCCTGAGCGGCCCGGCCCGCGCCAGCGTGGGCGCGCTGCGCGACTTCATTCTGGGCGTCAAGATCATCAACGGCCGCGGCGAAGTGCTGACCTTTGGTGGCCAGGTCATGAAAAACGTCGCCGGTTACGACCTCTCGCGGCTGATGGCCGGCTCGCTGGGCACGCTCGGGGTGCTGCTGGAGATCTCCCTCAAGGTCTTGCCGGTAGCCCCTAGCGAAGCCACGCTGTGGCTGGCCGGCGTGAACCAGCAGCAGGCTTTGGATTTGCTTAACCGCTGGGGCGGGCAGCCGCTGCCGCTGAACGCCAGTTGCTGGGTGCACGACAGCACCGGGACGCCACCGCACGACGCGCTGTTTGTGCGCCTGCGCGGTGCGGTGGCCGCTGTCAAAGCCGCCTGCCCGCGCTTGTCGGCAGACGCGGCGGCGCTGGGCGCGCAGGTGCAGCGGCTGGACGTGCTCCAAGCCCGTGCCGACTGGACCGCCTGCCGCGAACAGACGCTGCCGTTTTTCACCGCGCCGCCGGCCGATTTGCAAGCGCTGAACACCGACCTGTGCCTGTGGCGCCTGAGCGTGCCGCAGACTACGCCGGCGCTGGCCTTGCCGGCGGTGGTGTCTTCGCCGCTGATTGAATGGCACGGCGGCTTGCGCTGGGTCTGGGCGCCGGCCAGTGCGGCGGCGCTGCTGCGCAATGCCGTGCAAAAAGCCGGCGGCCACGCCACGCTGTTTCGCAGCTCGGCCACGCGCGGCGATGCCGACAAGGCCGCCGGCGCATTCACGCCGCTGGCCGCGGTGCAGCAGCGCATCCAGCGCGAGCTGCAAAAGCAGTTTGACCCGGCTGGCGTGTTTGCCACCGGCCGCCAGGCCGCGGGCTAAGACCAATGCGCCGCCTGCGCCACCTCACTGGGCAGCACCGCACGCCCAGCACCAACCGCCTGCTAGGCGCGCTGCTGGCCTTTAACGCGGGCGCCATCAATGCCGGTGGTTTTCTGGTGGTGGGCATGTACACCTCACACATGACGGGCTTTGCCTCGATGCTGGCCGACAACCTGGTGCTGGGCAACATCACGCTGGTGCTCGGCGCGGCCGGCACCTTGCTGGCCTTTGTCGCCGGCGCGGCGGCCACGGCGGTGCTGGTCAATTGGGCGCGCCAAAACCATTTGCGCAGTGAGTACGCCCTGCCTTTGCTGCTGGAGGCCGGGCTGCTGCTGGTGTTTGGTTTGCTGGGCGCCACGCTGAACCGGCAAACCCCGTTTGCCGTGCCGCTGACGGTGCTGGTGCTGGCCTTCACCATGGGCTTGCAAAACGCGGTGGTCAGCAAGATCTCGGCATCGCAGATCCGCACCACGCACATGACCGGCGTCATCACCGACATCGGCATCGAGCTGGGCAAGATGTTTTACTGGAATCACACCGCCAGCCCGCCCGAGTCGCGGGTGCGCGCCAACCGCATCAAGCTGCGGCTGTTCGCCTTGTTGCTGGCCGCGTTCATGGCGGGCGGCGTGGTCGGCGCGGGCGGCTTCAAGTACCTGGGCTTTGTCTGGGTGTTGCCGATGGCCGGCTTGCTGCTGCTTTTGTCCTTGCCGCCCCTGCATGCGGATTGGCGGCGCTTTGTGCAGCGCCGCGGCCGCACCGTTGAACGTCTTTTGTAAAGCCTGTCATGCAAACCAATCTCGCCCCCGAATTTCAAGGCACGGCCGACGGCCTGGCCGCCGAAGCCATTTTGCGCAAGTGCGTGCACTGCGGCTTTTGCACCGCCACTTGCCCGACCTACCAGCTGTTGGGCGATGAGCTGGACGGCCCGCGCGGGCGCATCTACCTCATCAAGCAAGTGCTGGAAGGCCAGCCGCCCACGCGCAAGACGCAGCAGCACCTGGACCGCTGCCTGACCTGCCGCAATTGCGAAACCACTTGCCCCAGCGGCGTGGACTACGGCCACCTGGTGGACATCGGCCGCAAGCTGGTGGACGAACGTGTGGTAAGGCCCGTGGCCGAAAAAGCCGTGCGCTGGGCGCTCAAGGAAGGCCTGCCTTCGCCGCTGTTCGCGCCGGCCATGAAACTCGGCCAGGCGGTGCGCGGCCTGTTACCGGCCAAGCTGAAGAACAAGGTGCCGGCCGCGCAAGACGCCGGTGTGTGGCCCACGCGCACGCATGCGCGCAAGGTGCTGATGCTGGCGGGCTGCGTGCAGCCTGCCATGCAGCCCAACATCAACAGTGCTACCGCGCGCGTGCTCGACGCTGCCGGCATCGAGGTGGTGCTGGCCGCCAAGGCCGGTTGCTGCGGCGCGGTGAAGTTCCACCTCAACGACCACGACGGCGGCAAGGCCGAGATGCGCCGCAATATCGACGCCTGGTGGCCGCACATTGAAGCGGCGGACGGCAGCGACTCCGGCGTTGAGGCATTGGTGATGAACGCCTCGGGCTGCGGCGTCATGGTCAAGGACTACGGCCACCTGTTTCTGGATGAGCCGGCCTATGCGGCCAAGGCCGCACGCATCAGCGCGCTCACCCGCGACCTGAGCGAGCTGCTGCCCGACCTGGTGCCTGCGTTGCGGGCGCGCCTGCAAAGCGCGCCCTCACAACAACTCACCTTTCACCCACCCTGCACGCTGCAGCACGGCCAGCAGTTGCGCGGCGGTGTTGAAAAACACCTGGGCGCGCTGGGCTTCAAGGTCAATGTGGCCAGCTGTGAAGCGCATTTGTGCTGCGGCTCGGCCGGCACGTACTCGGTGTTGCAGCCGGAGCTGTCTTATGCGCTGCGTGACCGGAAACTGGGCAACCTGGCGCAGATGCAGCCCGACACCATCGTCTCGGCCAACATCGGTTGCATCACGCACCTGCAAAGCGGCACGGCCACGCCGGTGCGCCACTGGGTTGAGGTGCTGGACGAGGCGCTGAGTCAGCCCTGACTAGGCCGTGTCAGCGCGCCACTCGGCGCGTGTCATGCGGTAGTGCAGGCCCACGCTGTCGCAGTCGGGGTAGACCACCGTTTTGGCGCTGCGCACATCAACAGCGCGCACCCGCGTGTCCAGCCCGAAGCAAATGTCGATGACTTCCTGCACCAGTGTTTCCTGCAGGTTGAAGTGGCGCGAGCGCACCAGGGCGGAGACCTGCGCGCGCAAGGCGTCGTAGTCCACCGTTTCAGCAATCTGGTCTTGCCGCGTGCGGTAGTGGTCGTCAATGGCCAGCCGCAGGTCAAGCCGGTAGGGTTGCGGGCCAGTTTTTTCAAAATCGTGGATGCCGATGGACACCGGCAATTGCAGCCCGTCAAGCTCAATCCATTTTTCCATCACAGGTCCTTGTTTTCAAAAGCCACGTCGCGCTGGCGCGGGATCAGGTGCTGGCCGCCGTCCACCAGCAGTGTCTGGCCGGTGACGGCGACAGCCTGGTCAAGCATCAGCACGGCCATGGCAATGTCTTGCGGCGTGCTGGACTGGCCCAGCGCGGCGATTTTTTGCGAGCGTTCAAACTCGGCCGGCGTCATGTCGCCGCTCACCAGGGTCACGCCCGGCCCGACGGCGTTGACGCGCAAATACGGCGCGCAGCATTGCGCCAGATAGCGGATGCTCGCGCCCGAGGACAGCTTGGCCAGCGTGTACGACAGGTAGTCGATGTTCAGGTTTTCCAGCTTCTGGTCGAGCAGCGTCACCACATGGCCGGCCCGCAAGCCGCCATGTTGCTTGTGTTGCTGAAGGTAGTGCCGGTGCAGCGCCATGGTCAGCTCGACCGGCGCGATCAGGTTGGTTTGCAGGTGCTGCTCAAAACGCGCCGGCTCAAAGCTGTGGGCGTTGTCGTACTCGAACAGCGAGGCGTTGTTGACCAGCAG
>JBIKHR010000290.1:0-3822 GCA_044362035.1 Polaromonas sp.
CGGACTGAAAGACAAGTCGAAGATCTTCAACACCGCCCGCATCGAAGCGCTGGAAGTTGAGAACCTGATTGAAGCCGCCGAAGCAACCATCGTGTCGGCAGCAGCCCGCCGCGAAAGCCGCGGCGCACACTCGGTCGATGACTACGGCGACACCCCCGAGCACCCGAACGGTCGCAACGACACAGACTGGCACAAGCACACGCTGTGGCACAGCCAAGGCAACCGTCTGTCGTACAAGCCCGTCCAGATGAAACCGCTCACGGTGGATTCGATCCCCCTGACAGTTCGCAGCTTCTAACCCAAGATACGCGGGAACAACATGACCAAACGCACATTCCAGATCTACCGCTACGACCCGGACCAGGACGCCAAGCCCTACATGCAGACCATCGAGGTGGAACTCGACGGCAGCGAACGCATGCTGCTCGACGCCCTGATGAAGCTCAAGGCCCAAGACCCCTCCATCACCTTCCGCCGCTCCTGCCGCGAAGGCGTTTGCGGCTCAGATGCCATGAACATCAATGGCAAGAACGGTCTGGCCTGCCTGACCAACATGCGCACGCTCAAGGGCACCATCGTGCTCAAGCCGCTGCCCGGCCTGCCGGTGGTGCGCGATCTGATCGTCGACATGACGCAGTTCTTCAAGCAATACAACTCGATCAAGCCCTACCTGGTCAACGACAACGTGCCCCCTGAAAAAGAGCGTCTGCAAAGCCCCGAAGAGCGCGACGAGCTCAACGGCTTGTACGAATGTATCTTGTGTGCCAGCTGCTCCACCAGCTGCCCGAGCTTCTGGTGGAACCCTGACAAGTTCGTCGGCCCGGCCGGCCTGTTGCAGGCTTACCGCTTCATCGCCGACAGCCGCGACGAAGACACCGCCGCCCGCCTGGACAACCTCGAAGACCCTTACCGCCTTTTCCGCTGCCACACCATCATGAACTGTGTTGATGTCTGCCCCAAAGGTCTGAACCCGACCAAGGCCATCGGCAAGATCAAAGAGATGATGGTTCTGCGCACGGTCTGAGCCCGCTGCTGACTGACTCACCGGCCCCGACCCACCGTGCCCCCTGCACTGCCAGACGCTTCTGAGGCTTTGCGCTCGCCCCTGCTGGACGAGCGCTCCCTGAGCAAGCTGCGCTGGCGCTGCCGGCGTGGCCTTCTTGAAAACGACCTGTTCATTGAGCGGTTTTTCAACCGCTACGAAAAAGCCTTGACCGTCAGGCAAGCTAAAGGCCTGGATGATTTAATGGACCTTTCGGACAACGATCTGTTGGACCTCTTTTTGCAGCGCAAGCAGCCCGAAGAGATGGAAGCAGAATCAGCGTCCACCCCCGAAGCCCGCGAAGTGCTGGCTCTGTTTGTCGTGGCGCATTGAGCTTTCGAATACATCGCCCTGACCCCTACCCAAAGGAAGTTAAAAATGAAACTCGCCGACA
The DNA here is from genome assembly GCA_044362035.1 of Polaromonas sp. Taxonomy (GTDB): domain Bacteria; phylum Pseudomonadota; class Gammaproteobacteria; order Burkholderiales; family Burkholderiaceae_C; genus Polaromonas. The sequence goes on from JBIKHR010000290.1 coordinate 1,437, forward strand.
ACAAAGCCACGCTCTCATTCAGCAACGGCACCCCCAGCGTTGACTTGCCCGTGTACCAAGGCACGGTCGGCCCGGATGTAGTTGATATCCGCAAGCTGTACGCACAGACTGGCATGTTCACTTATGACCCGGGCTTCCTGTCTACCGCGGCCACGCAGTCGGCCATCACCTACATTGACGGCGACAAGGGCGAACTGCTGTACCGCGGCTACCCCATCGAGCAACTCGCCACCAACTGCGACTTCCTGGAAACCTGCCACCTGTTGCTCTACGGCGACCTGCCCAACGCAGTCCAGAAGAAAGACTTCTCCAGCCTTGTGACCAACCACACCATGGTCCATGAGCAGATGCAGTTTTTCCTGCGTGGCTTTCGCCGTGATGCGCATCCTATGGCCATCATGACCGGCCTGGTCGGCGCACTGTCGGCCTTCTACCATGACAGCACCGACATCAACAACGCGGAACACCGCGAAATCTCGGCCATCCGTCTGATCGCCAAGATGCCTACGCTGGTCGCCATGGCCTACAAATACACCATAGGCCAGCCCTACATGTACCCGAAGAACAGTCTGAGCTACTCGGGGAACTTTTTGCACATGATGTTTGCCAACCCCTGCGAAGAGTACAAGGTCAACCCCGTGCTCGAGCGCGCGCTGGACCGCATCTTCATCTTGCACGCAGACCACGAGCAAAACGCCTCGACTTCGACCGTGCGTTTGTGCGGCTCGTCGGGCACCAATCCGTTTGCCGCCATTGCAGCCGGCGTGGCCTGCCTCTGGGGTCCGGCCCACGGAGGCGCCAACGAAGCAGCACTCAACATGCTTGGCGACATCCAGAAGAACGGCGGCGTCGAGAAAATCGGCGACTTCATCAAGCAAGTCAAAGACAAAAACTCCAGCGTCAAGCTGATGGGTTTTGGTCACCGCGTTTACAAAAACTACGACCCGCGCGCCAAGCTCATGCAGGAAACCTGCAAGGAAGTGCTGCAAGAGATGGGTCTGGGCAACGATCCGCTGTTCAAGCTGGCCATGGCGCTCGAAAAAATCGCCCTCGAAGACGACTACTTCGTCTCGCGCAAGCTCTACCCGAACGTCGACTTTTACTCGGGCATCGTCCAGCGCGCCATCGGCATTCCGGTGCCTTTGTTCACCGCCATCTTTGCGCTGGCCCGCACGGTCGGCTGGATCGCCCAGCTCAACGAGATGATCGGTGACCCCGAGTACAAGATCGGCCGTCCGCGTCAGCTGTTCACCGGCGCGGTGCAGCGCGACGTCAAGCCTCTCGCCCAGCGCTAAAACGCCGGCGACTCGTCGCACTCAGCCCGCCGAGCTTGCCCGGCGGGCTTTTTGCATAATGGGCCCGCATGAAACACCTCGCTTCTTCCACTGAACTGCGCCAGGCCCTGGCCGCCAGCCCAGCGCCGCAGACTTGCAGCTGCGCACTTGGCGCCTGCACCGCCTGGGAAAGCCTGGCCGAATACCGCTGGGAAGCCACCCAGATGAGCGAAGTAGGCACGCTGCGTGACCCGGTCATCGACGAGCCCACGCTCGAAGAAAAGCATCCGCAAGGCACCCGCTACGACTCGCCGGACGCGCCTATTGCGCCGGCCTTCTTTCCGTACAACCGGTGCGATGTCTGGCACTGCCAGAAATGCGAGCGGCATCTGCTGCGCTACACCGAGTTTGGTGGCTACAACGTCGATCCGCGTGTGCGCGAGTTGGCCGCCGGCAAGATCATCGACTGAAGACTATGCAAGCCGCCACGCCAGCGCCCGGCCTGCAACCCGCCTTGAGCGTGGCCGCGGTGCTGATGGCCGCCGGTGCCGGCGCGCGCATGGGCCAGCGGCCCAAATCGCTGCTGGAACTCGATGGCGTGCCGCTGATCTGCCGGCAGGTCTTGGCCTTGCGCGAAGCCGGCGTGGCCGAACTGGTGCTGGTACTCGGCCACCATGCACGCGAAATCGAGGCTGCGGTCAAAGCGCTGAAGGTTACCGTGGTGATCAACCCCGACCCGGACGCAGGCCCGGTGTCTTCGCAACGCCTGGGCCTGCAAAGCCTGAGCGGGAAAAGCGACGCGGTGCTGATGGCGCTGGCTGACCAGCCGCTGCTGGACGCAGCAGACCTGCGGCAACTGGTCCAGGCTTTCAACCAGCGCCGGCCAGGCTGCGCGCTGCTTTACCCCCGCGTGGCAGGCCAGCCCGGCAACCCCGTTATGTTCACGGCCGGCGTGCGCGCCGCCATGTTGGCCTGCCCGCCCAACGTGGGCTGCAAGCAGTGGCGCCAGGCCAATACGGCGCTGGTGGGGGCTTTTGACTGCGACAACCTGCACTTTGTGCAGGACGTGGACACGCCCGAAGACATTGCCACACTGCGGCGCAGCAGCGGCC
>JBIKHR010000291.1:0-3811 GCA_044362035.1 Polaromonas sp.
CAAAGAAATTTTTGATAGTTATTTTTCAGTTTTTCCTTGGGATAATCTGCCAAAAAACGCAATTGGATTTGATCTTGGATGTGGTAGCGGCCGTTGGGCAAAGTTGATTGCCCCACGTGTTGGAAAATTACACTGTATCGACCCAAGTGTTGCAATCAATGTGGCACGAAAAAACTTACTTGATCAAACAAATTGTGAGTTTCATAATGTCGGCGTTGACGATATTCCAGTTCCTGATCATTCCATGGATTTTGGTTATAGTTTAGGTGTTTTGCACCATATACCGGATACCTGTGCAGCACTTGCAGCGTGTGTAGCTAAGCTTAAACCTGGTGCTCCTTTTCTGTTGTACCTGTACTATGCATTTGATAATCGACCATCGTGGTTTCGGTTACTTTGGCAAATGAGTGAATTGATTCGTGGGCTAGTTTCACGCATGCCTCATGGGTTGCGTTATGTCATGAGTCAAATAATTGCAGCTCTGATTTATTGGCCGCTGGCACGATTCGCCAAATTGGCTGAATCTTTGGGTTTCGACGTTAAGAACTATCCGCTAGCAGCTTATCGTCATTGGGGCTTTTATGTCATGCGTACTGATGCGTTGGATCGGTTTGGCACTCGGCTTGAGCAGAGATTTTCAAGAATTGAGATTCAACAAATGATGGAGTCAGCAGGTTTAGAAGGCATTGTCTTCAGCGAAAAGATTCCTTTTTGGTGTGCAGTCGGTTTTGCAAGGACTGTCCGCTGATGTGTGGCTTTGTTGGTTTTTTAGGCTGGCTTGAAACGAACGGTGTGCTTGGAAATCAGGCATTGCTCAAGCGCATGGCGGATACGATCGTCAATCGTGGTCCAGATGATGAGGGTTATTGGTCGGACTTGGATTGCCGCATCGGTGTGGGACATCGTCGATTGTCAATTGTGGATTTATCGCCCGAAGGGCACCAGCCGATGATGTCGGCAAGTGGTCGCTATGTAATTGCGTTCAATGGGGAGATTTATAACCACATGGATTGCCGCGCGTTGCTCGCAATTACGGGGCTGAGTTTAACGTGGCGGGGGCATTCGGATACGGAGACGCTGCTGGCAGGGTTTGATTCATGGGGCATTCAGGCAACAATTGAGCGATGTATCGGCATGTTTGCCTTTGCTGTGTGGGACAAGCAAACCAGTTCACTCACGCTTGGGCGTGACCGCTTGGGTGAAAAGCCGCTGTATTACGGCTGGCAAGGCCATGGGCAAAATGCTACTTTTCTGTTTGGCTCAGAGCTGAAGGCGCTTAAGGCGCACCCGGCCTTTGCGGCAGGCATTGACCGCAATGCGCTTTGCTTGTTGATGCGGCACAATTACATTCCGGCGCCCTACTGCATTTATCAGGGCATCGCCAAGCTTGAGGCTGGCTGTTTATTGACCGTGTCGCTGGCGCAGCCAGAGCCGATGATTGTGCGTTACTGGTCTGCCGCTGCGGTGGCTGTGGCTGGTTGCGCAGCACCGTTCGCGGGAACCCCGACTCAGGCAGTGGACGAGCTAGAGGTTTTGTTGAAATCTGCAGTTCAGCAGCAGATGATGGCAGACGTGCCGCTAGGGGCATTTTTGTCCGGCGGCATAGATTCATCTACCGTGGTGGCGCTAATGCAAGCGCAGTCTAGCCGCCCAGTGAAGACCTTCACTATTGGGTTTAACGAAGAGGGTTACAACGAGGCGGTGCACGCCAAGGCAGTAGCGAAGCACTTGGGCACTGAGCACACAGAGCTGTACGTGTCCTCGCATCAGGCGCTGGATGTGATTCCACGGCTGCCCACGTTGTACTGCGAGCCGTTTTCTGATTCGTCGCAAATCCCTACTTTTTTGGTGTCACAGTTGGCGCGCCACCAGGTGACGGTCTCGCTGTCGGGCGACGCGGGAGACGAACTGTTTTGTGGCTACAACCGATATGTTTTGACAGATAAGCTGTGGCAAAAATTATGTGTGCTCCCTGCCGGCACCCGCCTTCTTGCAGCGCGTGGTTTAACTTCGTTGTCGCCATCCCGGTGGAACTCGCTGCTAGAGATCGTGCAGGGTTTGCTGCCAAGCTCTTTACGCCAGGCCAATTTAGGCGACAAGCTGCACAAAGCAGCCGGGGTGTTGGCAGCAGGCGATAGGGATGCGCTATACTTTGGCCTGGTGTCACATTGGGACGACCCAGCCAGCGTGGTCATTGGCGGCACAGAGCCACCTACCTTGCTAACTGGCAACGCACCTGAGCTTGATGGCTTGGATGGAATTCAACGCATGATGGCGCTAGATGCTTTGACTTACCTACCAGACGATATTTTGGTTAAGGTGGATCGTGCCGGCATGGGGGTCTCTCTCGAGGGGCGTGTGCCCTTTCTGGATCACCGAGTGGTTGAGTTCGCTTGGAGCCTGCCGCAAAGCTTAAAACTGCGGGATGGTGTGGGTAAATGGGTACTGCGCCAGGTGCTTTATCGGCATGTGCCCAAAGAGTTAATTGAGCGACCAAAAATGGGCTTTGGTGTGCCCATTGGCGACTGGCTGCGTGGGCCGCTACGCGACTGGGCCGAAAGCTTGCTGGATGAAGCCCGCTTGCAACGTGACGGCTACTTTCACCCTGCACCAATTCGGCAGAAGTGGGCAGAGCATTTGTCTGGTGCGCGTAATTGGCAATACCTCTTGTGGGATGTATTGATGTTTCAGGCGTGGTTGGAAGAAAACCCCGTATGAGCCCTACACTGTTGTTTGTGGTCAATGTAGACTGGTTTTTTCTGTCTCATCGGCTCCAAATTGCACTGGAAGCCCAGCGCGAAGGGTATCGGGTTCATATTGCGACAGGCTTGACCGACAAGCTGGATGAGCTCCAACGTCATGGCCTGGTAGTGCACCGCCTGACACTTGATCGGGGCAGCGCTGGGTTGATTAATGCATGGCGCACGATGGTTGAATTATGGGCAGTGTTGAGAGCTGTAAGGCCCAACTTGGTGCACTTGGTCACCATCAAGCCCATATTACTGGGTGGGCTGATGGCGCGGTTGGCAGGGGTACCGGCGGTGGTGGCAGCAGTGTCGGGTTTGGGCTTTGTATTTTTGGACCGTGGTAGCAGGGCGGTAGTGCGACGGTGGCTGGTGGGTGGGCTGTACCGCGTGGCTTTGGGTCATCGCAATCTTAAAGTGATTTTTCAAAACCCGGACGACAAGAACCTCCTAGCCAAGTTGGCACATCTGCCGGAAAGCAATGTTGAAATGATTCGCGGCTCTGGGGTGGACTTGGCCCATTTTAGCTACACGCCACTTCGGTCAGGAGTACCGGTGGTACTGTTGGCAGCACGCCTGCTGGCTAACAAAGGCGTACGCGAATTTGTGCAAGCGGCTCAGTTGTTAAAGAAACAAGGAGTAATAGCTAGATTTTGCTTGGTCGGTAAAGTTGACCTAGCCAACCCGGCTAGTCTTACGGATGCAGAGCTAACGCAGTGGGTGAAGCAGGGTGCAGTGGAACTGTGGGGCCAGCGGCCAGATATGCCTGTAGTGCTTAGTTCCGCGTACTTGGTGGTATTACCCTCATACCGTGAGGGCTTACCCAAGGTTTTAGTTGAAGCCGCTGCTTGCGGACGGGCAGTGGTAACGACGGATGTGGCGGGTTGCCGCGACGCAATTAACCCAGACGTTACCGGCGTCCTAGTGCCCGTGCGGGATGCCGAGGCGTTGGCCGAGGCGATCAAGGGTTTGATTAACAACCCTTCACGCTGCCAGTCAATGGGCATCGCAGGCCGTGCGCTGGCAGAGCGGGAATTTGATGTACAGGAAATTGTAGCTAAGCATTT
>JBIKHR010000292.1:0-3785 GCA_044362035.1 Polaromonas sp.
ACTTCGCTCTCAACGCCCTGCCGGGACGAGGGGAGCACCTTGTTGTTTTGAAGACATTTGCAAACCATTTGCAAGCGCTTCTGGCGCGGACACCGCTTTCGCGGACCGAACCGGCCGGGCTTATTTAGCCTTTGGCTTTTTCGCGCCGTACTTGGAGCGTGACTGCTTGCGGTCTTTCACGCCTTGCAAGTCGAGCGAACCGCGCACGATGTGGTAACGAACACCAGGCAAGTCCTTGACACGACCGCCACGAACCAGCACCACGCTGTGTTCCTGCAGGTTGTGGCCTTCGCCGCCGATGTAGGAGATGATCTCAAAGCCGTTGGTCAGGCGCACTTTAGCGACTTTACGCAAGGCAGAGTTTGGTTTCTTGGGCGTCGTGGTGTACACACGGGTGCAAACGCCGCGGCGCTGTGGAGAATTTTGCATCGCGGGGCTTTTCGAGTTGATTTTCTCGACTTCGCGCCCCTGACGCACTAGCTGGTTAATGGTTGGCATTTAAAACGTCCCTCAACGTCTGATATCTAACTAACCCGGTTCCACCGTGCCCGACACGTGAAAAACCGGAAAAACGTGAATCCCTCCGGAATTTCCGGAAAAGCCTATGAGTGTAGCAGGCCGTGCAGGGGGCGGCAAACGGCTTACCGGATCCACAGGCGGATCGAGTCCCAGGCGCGGCCCAGCACGCCCGACTCTTCCACGGCCTCCAGGGCGAGCAGCGGCACTTCGGCCACCACCGCATCGTTGGCGGCCAGCACCTTGAGCGAGCCGACCGCCTGGCCGCGCAGGAAAGGCGCCACCAGCGGGTTAGGCCGCACCACCTGGGTTTTGAGCTTGCCGCCGCTGCCGGCCGGCACCGCCACCACGATGGCCTCGGGCCGGCCGAGCTTGATGAGGGGCGACTTGCCTTTCCAGACGGCGGGTGACACCACGGCCTGGCCGGCGTCGAACAATTTGACGGCCTCAAAGGCGGTGTAACCCCAGTTGAGCAGCTTTTGCGCTTCGGTGGCGCGGGCATTTTCGTTGGCCGCACCCAACACAATGGCCATCAGGCGGCGACTGCCAGGTGTGTTTTTAGCACCCAGGTTGGGGAAGTCTCGCCTGGCTGTGGCGATCAGGCAGTAACCGGCGGCGCTGGTGTGGCCGGTCTTGAGGCCGTCAACCGTGGGGTCCCGGAACAGCAGCAGGTTACGGTTGGTGTCGTTGGCCGCCGGGGTGCCGGGGTAACGGTATTTCTTCAGGGCGTAATAACTGGTGTAGCCAGGGAAATCCTGCATCAGGCGCGTGGACAGCACGCTCAGGTCGCGGGCGGTGGTGGTGTGCCCGGGCTCGGTCAGGCCTTCGGGGTTGGTGTAGCTGGTGGACGTCATGCCCAGCAGCTTGGCCCGCTCGTTCATGAGTTGCACAAAGCGCTCGACGCTGCCGCCCACACCTTCAGCCAGCGCCACCGTGGCGTCATTGCCCGACTGCACGATCATGCCCTTGATCAGGTCTTCAACAGGCACCTTCATCTTGGGGTCAATGAACATGCGCGAACCCGGCATTTTCCAGGCGCGTTCACTCACGCTCAAGGTTTGTTGCAGGTCGATTTTCTTGGCCCGCAGGGCGTCGAACACCAGATAAGCCGTCATCAGCTTGGTCAGGGACGCCGGCTCGATGGGCGTGTCGATGTCCTTGGCCGCCAGGATCTGGTTGGCCGTGATGTCCATCACCAGGTAGGCGCGCGCCGCCACTTCGGGTGGCTGGGGTTGCTGCGCATGGGCCGGGGCCAGCAAGGCTTGCGCCAGAAAAAAGGCCAGAGCGCTGGCAGCGCCTGAAAACACGCGGGTCAATCTGTGCATGGGGTGTTCAACTTGTATGTGGCGACTGGCGCCGGTAAAAGCCATCCACCAAGGCATGGAAAGCTGGCCGAAAAAGCGAAAGGTCCGGACACGGTGTCAGCCCAGATGCCGGACCACCAGGCTTTTGAGGAGAGGCAATTGTCCATGAAAGAAATGGCCCACGCCGGGCACCACCGTGACCGGCAAAGCCTGCGGGCGCGCCCAGTCCAGCACGGCGGCCAGCGGCACCGTGTCGTCGGTCTCGCCGTGGATGACCAGGGTCTGCGTGTGAAATGACGCCGGCACAGACGCCACCGCAAAACGGCTGGCGGCGGTGCCGACCAGCACCAGGCTGGCGATTTCGCGCTCGGCCTGCAAGGCTGCAAAAGCGTGCGTGGTGACAAAAGCGCCAAAGGAAAAGCCCGCCAGCGCCAGTGGCCCGGCCGGGGCGGCATGCCGCACCACGGCCAGCAAGTCTTGTAATTCGCCGCGGCCTTCGTCATGGCTGCCGGTGCTGGCACCTACGCCGCGAAAGTTAAAACGCAGCGCCGTCCAGCCACACTGTGTGAAAGCGCGGGCCAGCGTCTGCACCACCTTGTTGTCCATGGTGCCGCCAAACAGCGGGTGCGGGTGGGCGATCACCGCCACGCCCCGGCTGGGGCCGGCAGGCGTATCGATGGCGATCTCGATCAGGCCCGCTTCGCCGGCGATCGTTGATTTTTCAGTCTGGGCGTTCAAGGCAGGGTGTTCGGGTGTGCGGGCTTCAGCGGCCCAGGTTCGGCGGCGTCAACAGGCGCTCGACCACCTGGCCATTTTGCAGGTGCGATGCAACGATCTCGTCGATGTCTTGCTGGTCCACGTAGCTGTACCAGACGGCCTCGGGGTACACCACCAGCACCGGGCCGGCGGCGCAGCGGTCCAGGCAGCCGGCCTTGTTGACGCGCACCTGGCCGGGGCCGGCCAGGCCGGCGGCCTTGACCTGCGACTTGCAGCGGTCAAACGCGGCCTGGGCGCCATGGTTGGCGCAGGCGTCCTCGCCGCTTTTTCGCTCGTTCAGGCAAAAGAATACATGGCGCTGGTAATAAGACGCCGGCGCGTCGCTAACGGCGGCGGTCAAAGAGGGCACTGGGTTCATGCGCGGATTTTACGGTGCTGCCCGTCGGGCGCACCCTCCGGCCGGGACAGCCGCAGCAACACATAAACCAGCGCGGCAAACGGCCACAACCAACCCAGCCACTGCGCCAGCCCGTGAAAGCGGATGAAACGGCCTTGCTCCCAGACCTGCAGCGTCTGCGCCAGGTACGGACTGGCCGAGGCTTGGTTCAGCATGGCCAGCTGCACGGTCAAGGCCAGCAAGGCCAGCGCGGCGGCCGCGCGGGGCGGCACCCACAGTGTCAGCAGCGCCAGCAGGCCAGCGCCCAGAAAGCCGGCACGCACCGGCGCGTCAAACCAGGCCCAGGCATGCACCGGGCCATAACTCAAAGCCGCCGACAGCGCCGTGAACAACATGCCGCCCGGCAGCAGCCAGCACAAAAAGATGCTGCGGTGCACCCAACCGCGAATCACGCCATAGCCGATCAGGCAGGGGATCAGCCCGCCCAGCGCCACGGCGATGACCTCGGCGCCCGGCACCATCGGCTGCAACTCGATGTCGCGCACCGGCAGCCACTCCAGAAACGGCGAATCGTCCAGGGCCGCCGCCAAGGCCATCTCCAGGCGCTCCAGAACCTGCCCCAGCCCCAGCGGCACTGAAGGCGGAAACAGCAAAGCCAGCGGCCACAAGGCGAGCAAGACCAAAGCTCCGCGCGCATCGGCCGAAAACCAGCGCGCCCGGAAATCGCTCCAGCGCTGCAGCGCGCCCATTTTTTCGAGTAATCCGGCGCTGATGGCGCCAGCCCAGGCGCCGCTGGCGTTGAGCACAAAATCCACCAGCGAGGGCACGCGTGCCGGCAAATAAGCCTGCAA
>JBIKHR010000293.1:0-3773 GCA_044362035.1 Polaromonas sp.
TGCAGCAGCAAATTGGCTTGCCGGCGGTCTTCGAACTCAAGTGCCGCCGTCAGGTTGCTGCCGGCCATCTGCGACACCACGGCCAGGCGCTCAAGCATGTTGTCGCGAAAAGCCCAGCCCTGGTAAAACAGCAAAATAACCGCAGCCACGCCCAGCGCCACTTTGACGGTGCGCGAAACCAGCCGGTCCAGCTTGTCTTTGATGAGTGCGTTCGCGTTCATACCAGGCATTGCCTTTCAGTCCACCACTCGTGCCAACTGCAGCAGGGGCGCACCGATCTGCAGACCCGCCTCGCGGGCGTAGCGCAGATGAACGTCGAAGGCCACCCGGTTGTTCAGGTTGACCAGACTGATGATGCCGCCACGCTTGTTGAAGTCGGGCATCTCGCTGATGGTCAGCAGGGCCGGATTACCTGAGCCGTAAAGCATGCTTGGGCTTAGCTCTCGCACCCCTTCCCCTACGAACAGCACCTGGCAGCCGCGCAGCTCGGGTCCGGCTGAGCTGCTGGTCAGTTTGCGCACGCGAATCTCACGCTCACGCACGCTTTGCCCCTGCAACGTTTGTAAACCAGCAACCGTATTCGACTCGCCCCAGGTGCAAATGTTCAGCGGCTCTGCACGTGTTTCACCTGGCCATTCGACAAACTTGACCAGCCGGATGATGAGCACGGCCTTAATGCGCGCTTCACGCGCCAGATCAGCCTGCGCGTTCTGCCCGAAGCTAAGCGCCAGACTGGCTACCAGCGTTGTGCAGGCGAGCCTACAGCAGTCATGCCAGCGTGACCGACTTGGGTTCCAGGTTGACCCCAAAAGTTTCAAAATTGCAAACGCAGGCAAAGGTTCAAGGACGCACCGATGTAAGAAGTAGCTGTGGCACCCGTTTCGGAAATGAACTCTGTGTGCTTGCCGCCGAGCAAGTTGCGGCCTACCAGTTCCCACTGGATTTTTGGCGCAGTGCGCCAGGCCCAGCGCAGGTCCATCTCGCGGTAGCCTGGCACCCCTTGCCCGAACACAATGTTGCGCAGCCGTCCAACCTGGCGCAGGGTCAAGTCCAGTTCCGAGCGGACGTTGGGGTTGTAAGACCAGCGAAGGGAGCCGCTCCCGCTGGGGCTGCTGCTGGAGGAGTAAATGTCGAAGGTGGTGGGCGGAATGTTCATGGAAAAACGCGTCAGGCTCAGCTGCAGCCGGTGCTGGCGTGAAGCCTGCCAGTCGGTCGATAGTTCAATACCCCGGCTGCGCGCCGTGATGTTGGTGAGCACGGGCTCAAACGAGCTGCCGTACGGATAAAAGCAACTCGCGGCGACCGTGCCCTGCCCAGGCTTGCACAAGCCTATCCGTGCTGACCCTAAACTGTTTTGGCTGTAGTCAGTGACATAGGTGCTCAGATCGGTGGTGAGCCCGGGTGCCCAGCGCTGTTTCCAGCCCACTTCGTAGGCGCGACGCGTCTTGAGATCCCTGTCCCCGCTGGCATCGAGAAAGGCCGGCAAGAGCAGCGGCATGCCCTTGATGACGTAGTTGGCTGGCAGCAGAATGCGCGCCAGACCGCCGCTGTCCGTACGATTCGGGGCGCGGTTGGCATTACCGGTCATGGCCCAAAAGCTCTGGTTTTCGTTGGGTGTCCACAGCAGCCGTGCGTTGGGTGCCAGGGTGCTTGGCTCATTGCCGGCTTGCTCGATTCTGGCGCCCAGGGTCAGGATCAGCTCTTTGGGGCGCAAAGTGATGTCGTCCTGGACCGCCACGCTCCAGGTTTTTGTGACCACTTTGGCTTGGAATATCTCAATCAGGGCCAAGGTGTCCGGGTCAATGCCGGTGGTCGATGGCAGACCCGTGTCATGGGTGCTGCGGTAAGACGCACCCAGCACCAGATCATGGCCGGAGAATGCACGGTGGCGGTACTGTAGATCAGCGTCAAAGGTGTTGATGCGTTGCCATGCATGGGCTGGCCAATCGCGCACTGTCTGGTCCAGGTAGCTTTGCACGGTCAGGGAGTTGTTGTCCTGCAACTCGCGCTGCCAGCGCAGCATCAGGTGGCCGCCGGACACCGCCTGCGTGACGGGCGTGGTGCTAAAAAACGTGGCGCTGCTGGGTTGGCTGAGTATGTTGGACTCGCCATGGCGCCCTTGGTAGACCTCGGCCTGGACCGTCATGGCGTCAGCCGTGCTGGGGTTGAGGTCGGCGCGCCCACCAAAGCGTTGCTGGCGCCACGCGTCGAAGCCTGGCTGGCCGGTGGATTGAAGGTGCAGGCCGTCGCGCTCAAATCCTTTGGCATACAAGCGCCAGTGGCCCAGGCCCTCAAGCTTGCCGCCGTAGCGCATGGACAGCGTGCCGCGCTCGGCAGAGCCGGAACCGACTTCGAGCAAGCCGCCCTGGGTAGCAGCTGCAGACTTGGTGATGATGTTGATCACGCCATTGACCGCATTAGCTCCCCAGGTGGCGCCGCCCGGGCCGCGGATGACCTCGATCCGCTCAATGTCGGCCAGCACGGTGTCCTGCACATCCCAGAAGACGCCTGAAAACGCGGGCGAGAAAACAGTCCGCCCATCGACGAGCACCAGCAATTTGTTGGCAAAACGCCCGTTGAGTCCGCGCGCGGTGACGGCCCAGGCGCTGGCGCTGATCTGCGCTACTTCGATGCCCGGGGCCATGCGCAAGGCGTCGGGGATTGTCTGTGCGCCCATGCGCCGGATGTCGTCGCCGGTGATGATAAAAACCGCAGCGGCCGCTTGGGAAACGGTTTGCGGTTTTTTGGAGACTGATGTGATTTCGAGGTTGAGCACGTCCTTGAGATCAAGGTCTAAAAACGTGTCTTGCGCGCCGGAGACAGAGCACAACATGAGCCAACTGAGACCTGTGATAAGTCGAAAGAGTGGGTGGCGCATATTGACAATGTTTTTTATTGTGACAAATATAGATTATATGGTTTTATTAATTTAAAAGTGTGTAACAACAAAGAATCTTTCGAACCGCAAGTTTGCGGTTCTGCGCCAGCCGGAATACTGGCTCAGGCCGTGCCGGTGGGCGGCTTTTTGCTGCTCAGCGTGCCTTTTGCAGTGCGTGGCGCCTCGGCAGGGGCACTGGCTTCGGCCTCGCCTTCGGCTGCTTGTTGCAGGGCCTGGCGCACGTTGGCTTTGTCACCTGCGCCGGCAAACTTGCTGTACTTGGCTAAGGTGGCCACCAGTTGCGCATAGATGCGCGGGTTGCCGGCCACGCACTCGGACTGGTCCATGAAGTCGGCTTCGCCGGTGTAGTTGCCCACCAGGCCACCGGCCTCGGTCACCAGCAGCGAGCCGGCTGCCACGTCCCAGGGCTTGAGGCCGGTTTCAAAAAAGCCGTCGTTGAACCCGGCCGCGGTGTAGGCCAGGTCAAGCGCGGCAGCGCCCGGGCGGCGCACGCCGGCGCACTGGCTCATGACTTCGCCGAGCATGTTGAGGTAGGGCTTAAGCTTGTCGCCCGGGCGAAATGGAAAGCCGGTGCTGATCAGGCAGTCTTTCAGCTGGTCTCGTTTGGCCACGCGGATGCGGCGGTCGTTCATGTAGGCGCCGCGGCCTTTGGTGGCACAAAACAGATCGTTGCGGGTGGGGTCGTAAACCACGGCTTGCTCGACCTTGCCGCGCACGGCCAGTGCGATGCTGACGCAGTAAACGGGAAAGCCGTGAATGAAGTTGGTGGTGCCGTCCAGCGGGTCAATGATCCAGACGAACTCTGAGTCTTTGGCACCGTGCTCGCTGCCCGATTCCTCCGCCAGGATGCCGTGGCCGGGGTAGGCCGCCAACA
>JBIKHR010000049.1:0-12372 GCA_044362035.1 Polaromonas sp.
TCTGCGCGACCCGAACCGAGCCTTGCATGGTCCAGAAATGCGGGTCGGCCAGCGGAATGTCCACTGACTGCAGGTGAATGGTGTGGGCCATTTCGCGCCAGTCGGTGGCGATCATGTTGGTGGCGGTGCGCAGGCCGGTAGCGCGGCGGAACTCGGCCATCACCTCGCGGCCCGAGAAAACGCCTTCGGCGCCGCAGGGGTCTTCGGCGTAGGCGAGTTCCTTGTGGCGGTCGCGGCACAGGCGGATGGCGTCTTTGAGCAGCCAGCCGCCGTTCGGGTCCAGCGTGATGCCGGCATCGGGAAAGCGCTCTGACAGCGCGACGATGGCTTCGATTTCTTCTTCGCCGCGCAGCACGCCGCCTTTGAGTTTGAAGTCCTTGAAACCGTAGCGAGCGTGGGCGGCCTCAGCCAGGCGCACGATGGCTTTCGGGTCCATGGCGGCCTCGTGGCGCAAGCGCTGCCAGTCGTCGCCGGCTGCGGGCTCGCTCTGGTAGGGCAGGTCGGTCTTTTGGCGGTCTGCCACATAAAAAAGATAGCCGAGCATGGCCACCGAGTCGCGTTGCTGGCCTTCGCCCAGCAGGGCTGCCACCGGCACGCCCAGAAACTGCCCAAGCAAGTCCAGCAGGGCGCTTTCAACGGCGGTGACGGCATGGATGGTCACGCGCATGTCAAAGGTCTGGTTGCCGCGACCGCCGCTGTCGCGCTCTGCGAAGCCGGTGCGCAAGCTGTTGAGGATCTGGTTCCAGTTGCCCAGCGACTGGCCTTCGATGAGCGGACGGGCGTCTTCCAGGGTGTTACGGATTTTTTCTCCGCCCGGCACTTCACCCACACCTGTACGGCCCGAACTGTCGGTGAGGATCAGTAGGTTGCGGGTGAAAAAAGGCCCGTGCGCGCCGCTCAGGTTGAGCAGCATGCTGTCATGCCCGGCGACAGGAATGACTTGCACACGGGTGATGCGGGGCGTGGCGGCGGCGGAGGGTTTGAGATCGGTCATGGCTGTGTTTCGGGGTCAGTTGTCTGATGACTTAGGCAGGGTTTTGGGCTTGCCGCAGGCGTTCGCGGCTGTTGGACAGATGGGTTCGCATGGCGGCGCGGGCGGCTTCGGTGTCCTGCTGGCGGATCGCGTTGTAGATGCTTTCGTGCTCGCCATGCACACGTTGCAGGTAGCTCAACCGGCCTTCAGGTGCGGTCAGCGGGGTGTTGAGCCGGGTGCGCGGAATGATCATGGTGCCCAGGTAATCCATCAGGTCGGCAAAGTGCCGGTTGCCGGTGGAGCGCGCCACTTCCATGTGGAATTGAAAGTCCGACGGCACGCCGTCTGACTCGGTGCCGATGGCGTCATGAAAGGCTTGCAGGGCCCGGGCCATGGCTTGCAGATTGTCTTCAGTGCGCCTCTGGGCGGCCAGGCCGGCGGCTTCTGTTTCCAGGCTGATGCGCAGCTCCAGCACCGAGATCACGTCTGACAGCGTGGCAAAGTCTCCGGCCGCGATTTTGAAGTTGGTCTTGTCTGCGGGTGGCAGCACAAAGGTGCCAATGCCATGCCGGGTCTCCACCAGACCGGAGGCCTGCAGCTTGGACAAGGCTTCGCGCACCACCGTGCGGCTGACGTCAAAGCGGGACATGATTTCAGCCTCTGTGGGCAGCTTTTCGCCGGGTTTCAATTGCCCGTCCCGCATGCCTGACATCAGCCCCTCAACGATTTCATCGACCAGGCCGCGCGTGCGGCGTGGCCGGTCGATGGCCTCTGCCGAAGCGGGTGGCTCAATCTCGCGACTAGGTGTTTTCACTAGATTCATGGGAAACGCCGTTGACACGGCAGAGTGGGAACAGGAGAATTCATAGTCATCAGACAACCTACAACTTAAAGCATTGCTTTGACTTTAGCAAACTTCAAACAAATGTCCAGTGCGGATAACGCCAAGCTCGAAACCAGCCAACAGATCCTCCAATGACCATTCAATCCCACAACACATTGCTGCTGACCGGCGCTGCCGGCGGCCTGGGCAAAGCCTTGCGCGAACGTCTCAAAGCCAACTGCAAGGTGCTCAGGCTGTCCGATATTCAAGCCTTTGGTGAAGCCGGTGCTGCTGAGGAAATCATGCTGGCCGACCTGGCTGATGCCGCCGCGGTCGATGCCATGGTGAGCGGCGTGGACGCCATTGTTCACCTGGGTGGTGTTTCGGTCGAAGGGCCGTTTCATCCCATCCTGCAGGCCAATATTCTGGGCATGTACAACCTCTACGAGGCCGCCCGCAAACACGGCGTCAAGCGTGTGGTGTTTGCCAGCTCCAACCATGTCACTGGTTTTTACCGCCAGGGCGAGACCATCAACGCCAGCCATCCGCCGCGGCCCGACGGTTTTTACGGCCTGAGCAAAGCCTTTGGTGAAGACCTGTCGCGCTTTTACTTTGATCGCTACGGCATTGAGACCGCCTGCGTGCGCATCGGCTCTTCGTTTCCCGAGCCGCGCGACCGCCGCATGCTGGCCACCTGGCTGAGTTATGACGACCTGCACCGCCTGATCACCGCCTGCTTGAGCACGCCCGTGCTCTCGCACAGCATTGTTTTTGGCATGTCCAACAACGCGGTGACTTGGTGGGACAACTCGCAGGCCAACCATGTGGGCTTCAAGGCCCAGGACAGCTCCGACGTCTTTCGCGACGCCGTCTACGCCCGCACCAGCGCGCCCGACCTGAGCGACCCTGCGGTTCAGTTTCAAGGTGGCGGCTTTGTCAAAGCCGGTCCTTTCGCAGATTGAGCGGCATGCAGCCTCAAGCCGAACTCCTCGTTGACGCCCGCCATGGCACCGGTGAAAGCCCGGTCTGGCATGTGGGCGAGCAGGCGCTTTATTGGGTCGATATTCCGGCGCGGGCGCTGTGGCGCATGGACATGGCCAGCGGCCAGCTTAGCAACTGGCTGGCGCCCGAGATGCTGGCCTGCATCGCCTGGGGCGGGCGCCCGGGGCGCTGGATCGCCGGCATGGAAAGCGGCATTTTTGAATTGCAAACTGAAGGCATTGCGCTGCAAACCAAGTTGTTGGCTCCTGTGGCGCACGCCAGCCAGAACATGCGTTTTAACGATGGGCGCTGCGACCGTCAGGGCCGTCTGTGGGCCGGCACCATGGTGATGAACATGGGTCTGGCTTCAACGGTCGGGGCGCTTTACCGTTATGACGCGGCGGGTCTGCACAAGGTCATCGACGGGTTGATCACGTCCAACGGCCTGGGCTTCAGCCCCGATGGCCGCGTCATGTATCTGTCTGATTCGCATCCCTCGGTGCAAAGCATCTGGGCTTTTGACTACGACACCGACAGCGGAACGCCGTCGAACCGCCGGCTGTTTGTGGACATGAACGCCTACCCCGGCCGGCCCGATGGCGCCGCCGTAGATGCCGAGGGTTGCTACTGGATCTGCGGCAACGATGCCGGTCTCATTCACCGCTTCACGCCGGCAGGCAAGCTGGACTGCTCGCTGGCGGTGCCGGTTAAAAAACCAGCCATGTGTGCCTTCGGTGGTGCCGGTCTGGACACCTTGTTCGTCACCTCGATTCGCCCCGGTGGCGATGTCGATCTAAGCGACCAGCCACTGGCCGGCAGTGTGTTTGCTTTGCGCCCCGGCGTGCGCGGCCTGCCCGAGCCAGCTTTTGTTTGAAGTTTTCGTCAGTCTTTTTATTTTTGAGGTGATTCATGACACAGGCCGTTCCTTACCAATCATTTCCCAACAGCTTCAAGCGCGACCTGCTGGCTGGCAAAAAACTCATCGGTATCTGGTCTTCACTGGCCAATGAAATCACCACCGAAGCGCTGGGCGTGGCTGGTTTTGACTGGGTTGTGCTCGATGGCGAACACTCGCCCAACAATGTGCGCACCTTCATCACGCAATTGATGGCGCTCAAAGACAGTCCGACTGCGCCCGTGGTGCGACCCACCTGCAACAACGCGGCCGAGATCAAACTGCTACTGGACTCCGGCTTTTACAACTTCCTGATTCCCTTTGTTGAAAGTGCCGACGAAGCGCGCAGCGCCGTGTCGGCCACGCGTTACCCGCCCCAGGGTATTCGTGGCGTGTCGGTGTCCCAGCGCAGCAACCGCTACGGCACGGTGCCGGACTATTTCAAAAACGTCAATCAGCACATTTGCGTGATGGTGCAAATCGAGAGTCGGGCCGGCGTAGCCGCTGTCAAAGACATCGCGGCGGTCGAAGGCGTGGACTGCATTTTTGTCGGCCCCTCTGACCTGGCCGCCGCGCTGGGCCACCTGGGCAACGCCAGTCACCCGGAGGTGCAGGCCGCGATTGCCCAGGTCTTTGCCGATGCCAAGGCGGCCGGCAAGCCCTCAGGCATTCTGGCGCCCGCGGAGGCGGATGCCCGCCGGTACTTGGCTATGGGTGCTACCTTTGTGGGTGTCGGCAGCGACCTGGGTGCTTTTCGCAATGCCACCCAGGCCCTGTGTGACCGTTACCGCGACTGAACTGCGGCGCAACAGATTTTCAACACAGACAAAAGACAGGATTTCAAAATGAGCAAGTTAGGATTTATCGGCCTTGGCATCATGGGTTCACCGATGGCGGCGCACCTCATCAAGGCCGGCCACACGCTGTACCTGCACACCCGCAGCAAGGTGCCCGCCGATTTGCTGAGTGCAGGCGCCAGCGCCTGCGCCAGCGCCCGCGAAGTGGCCGAGAAAGCAGACATCATTTTTATGATGCTGCCCGACACGCCGGATGTCGAGAAAGTGCTTTTTGGCGAGATGGGCGTAGCCGCCGGCCTCTCCCAGGGCAAGACGGTGGTGGACATGAGTTCCATCTCGCCGATGGACACCAAGGTCTTTGCGCAAAAAATCAATGCTCTGGGCGCTGATTACCTGGACGCACCGGTGTCCGGCGGCGAGGTCGGCGCCAAAGCTGCCAGCCTGACCATCATGGTTGGCGGGCCTGACGCGGTGTTTGAACGTGTCAAGCCGCTGTTTGAACTCATGGGTAAAAACATCACGCTGGTGGGCGGCAATGGCGATGGCCAGACATGCAAGGTGGCCAACCAGATCATCGTGGCGCTGAACATCGCTGCCGTGGGCGAAGCCCTGCTGTTTGCCAGCAAGGCCGGCGCCGATCCGGCCAAGGTGCGCCAGGCCCTGATGGGCGGTTTTGCATCGTCACGCATTCTGGAGGTGCATGGCGAGCGCATGATCAAGCGCACATTTGCGCCCGGCTTTCGCATCGGCCTGCATCAAAAGGATTTGAGCCTGGCGCTCAGTGGTGCCCGGGCTTTGGGTGTGGCCTTGCCGCAAACGGCGGGTGCGGCGCAACTGATGCAGGTTTGCAGCGCCAATGGCATGCAGGACCTTGACCACTCCGCGTTGGTGCGGGCCCTGGAACTGATGGCCGCGCACGAGGTCGCCAAGGCCTGATTTTTTGACGGGCTCAGGTGCTCAGGCGTGAGGAGTAGCGGCAGACCTGCTGGTCAAACCAGGTCTGCGAATACTCGGCCAGCTCGCCGTTGGCTGTCCAGGACTGTCTTTCGATAAAGCCGCAGACCTCGCCGCTGGCCATACCAAAGGGCTTGACGCGCCAAGCCGGTACGGCGGCGGCGGAGATGTGGTCTTCAACGCGGCTGATCCAGACCTGAAAAGCCGTCTGGTAAAAAAGATACATCGAGTCGCCCAGGTTCTGCGCCTTGAGTTTGCCGTGGTGCCGGGCGTCAAACCAGATTTCTTCAAGCGCCACTGGTGTGGCGTTGAGCAGGCGCAAACGCCGCACACGCCAGGCGCTGGGGTGCGCGCTGGCGCCTAACACTGGCACGCCTGGCGGACGCGCGACCTGCTCGACGCTCAGAACCCTGGCTGTCGGCAGGCCTGGGCCGTCTTGCAGTTCCAATCGGAAAAATTCATAAATGCTCTTGCCCGTCTGGCTGCTGCGCACATAGGTGCCCGAGCCCTGAATTCGCTCGAGCACCTGCTGCTCTTGCAACAAGGCCAGCGACTTGCGCAAGGTGCCAACGGCCACGCCCAGGGACTCGGCCAGTTCCGCTTCGGTCGGCAGTCGCTCTCCTGCACGCCAGTGGCCGGCCCTGATTTGCCGCGCCAGCAGCTCAGAGATCTGAAGGTAAATGGGAAGGGGCTTGGCCCGCGCTAGAGCTTTCATTTGGGGGCAATGGTAAGTCGATTGCCGGGCCGGTTTGATTCATGTACTATTCATGCACTTTTTAAAATCCCCGTAGGGAGTCTTCATGCAAGTTGTACCGATTCGGGGAGAGGCCCTGACAGGCGCAGAGGTGGCTTGGTTTGCCCCGCTGTGCTCTGACGATTTTCGCCACTTGGGCGTGCCCGAAGGCGATCTGCGCAGCAGTTGGGAAAACACCAGCCGCATCGTGCAGCGCGCCGAGGCGCTGGGCTTTCGCAACGTGCTGTGCCCCTCGTCTTACCAGGTCGGACAGGACACGCTGACCTTTGCTGCTGGCATGGCGCCGCTGACCTCGCGCATCAATTTGCTGACCGCCATCCGCTGCGGCGAAATGCACCCGGCTATGCTGGCGCGCACCGTGGCCACGCTGGACCATATGCTCAAGGGCCGGTTGACGCTGAACGTGATCTCCTCGGACTTTCCGGGCGAGCAGGCTGACAGCGCGTACCGTTACCAGCGGTCCTGGGAGGTCGTTGAGATCCTTAAGCAGGCCTGGACGCAGGACGAGATCAACTACGAAGGCAAGATTTACCAGCTCAAGGGCTTGAGCACCGACCCGGTCCGGCCTTACCAGCAAAACGGCGGTCCGCTTTTGTACTTTGGCGGTTACAGCCCGCCGGCGCTGGAGTTGTGCGGTGCGCATTGCGACGTGTACCTGATGTGGCCTGAAACCCGCGAGATGTTGGCCCAGCGCATGCGCGATGCGCATGAACGTGCCGCCAAGTACGGCCGCGTGCTCGACTATGGCCTGCGCATTCACATGGTCGTGCGCGACACCGAGGCCGAAGCGCGTGAATACGCCCGCGAGCTTGTCTCTCAACTGGACGACGAAAAAGGCCGCGAGATCCGTGCCCGCGCGCTCGACGCCAGTAGCCTGGGTGTGTCCACGCAGGCCCGCAGCCGCGAGATGGCCGACATCGAAGGCTATGTCGAGCCTCATTTGTGGACTGGCGTGGGCCGGGCCCGCAGCGGTTGCGGCGCGGCGCTGGTCGGCAGCGTGGACCAGGTGCTCAGTGAAATTCACGCCTACCAAAAGATGGGCATTCGCGCCTTTATTTTTTCGGGTTACCCTCACCTCGATGAATGCGATATCTTTGGTACCAAGGTGCTGCCGCAATTGCAAACCTGCTCGCTGGCCCAGGCTTATGGCCGCGTGCCGGCCAGCACCCCCGCCACCCCCTTAGGTTTAGGAACCCGTCGATGAACATGCCCCGCGTTGAATTGAATTCTGACTTGTCGCTCAGCCGGCTGGCCTACGGCGTCTGGCGCTTGTCCGAGGCGGCCGACACGTCGGCCCACGCAGTCGCCGCCCGCATTCAGGCCTGCCTGGACCAAGGCATCACGACTTTTGACCATGCCGACATTTACGGCGGCTACAGCTGCGAGGCTTTGTTCGGCGCGGCCCTGCGGGCCCAACCGGGCCTGAAGGCGCGCATGGAAATCGTCACCAAGTGCGACATCATGCTGCTGTCCGATCAACGGCCAGACAACCGCGTCAAACATTACGACACCTCCAGCGCCCATGTGCAGGCCAGCGTTGAGCGCTCGCTACACAACATCGGCGTAGACACCATTGACTTGCTGCTGATTCACCGCCCTGACCCGCTGATGGATCACCACGCGCTGGGTGCCTGTCTGGATAGCCTGATCCAGAGCGGCAAGGTGCGTGCAGCTGGCGTGTCCAACTTCATGCCCTGGGACCTGGATTTGCTGCAGTCGGCCATGAAAAACCGACTGCAGACCAACCAGATTGAAATCAGTTTGATGCAAACCCGCGGCTTGGTGGACGGGCAGATCGCCCATGCGCAGCGACTGGGTCTGCCGGTCATGGCTTGGTCGCCTTTGGGCGGTGGCCGTCTGTTCGGTCAGGAGGCGGCAGCGCTGCGCCTGCGGCCGGCGCTGCAACGCATTGCCGCGGAGCAGGGCGTGGACGAGACCGCGGTGGCCATCGCCTGGCTGCTGCACCATCCTGCGCGCATCATTCCCGTGCTGGGCACCAACGACATGCAGCGTATTGCGCGCATGCAAGATGCCTTGCGCGTCACGCTGGACCGCCAGACCTGGTTCGAGCTGTATTCGCTGGCCAACGGCGTGGAGGTGCCATGAACCGTGCTTACCGCGACGCCTTGTCTTGCTTTGCCACCGGCGTGACGGTGGTCAGCGCGCACCATGACGCGCAAGACTGGGGCATGACCTGCAACTCCTTCAGCTCGGTGTCGCTGGAGCCGCGGCTGGTGCTCTGGAGCATCCGCCAAAGCGCCAGCAGCCGCGCGGCCTTTGTCAATGCGGGCGGTTACACGGTGAGTGTGCTGTCGGATGAGCAGCAAGCGCTGGCAGGGCAGTTTTCCAGCGGTGACATGGCCCAGCGCTTTGCCGGCGTGGCGACTGACAGGCTGGCCAGCGGCCGCCTGCGGCTGGCTGGCAGCAGCGCCTGGTTTGACTGCGCGCTGGTCCAGGTGATCGCTGCGGGCGATCACGACATCCTGCTGGGCGAAGTGCGTGACTTCGGCTGCAGCACGCTGGCGCCGCTGATCTATGCGCAGGGCCAGTTTCTGCCGGGCCGTCAGCTCGCGTCCTGCGGCTGAGACTGCGGCGCTTCAGATCTTTAGATCTTCAGATTTTCCAGTCGCCGCTGCGTAAATCAATCGCCTGGCCGGTACGCGCTGACTCTTGTGCAGCCAGGCCCATGATGACCGCGGCCAGGCCGTCCTGCAGGCTGACTTCGACCGGCCCCTCGCCGAGCACAGCGGCCCGAAAACGCTGGTGCTGGTAGAAGGTGGAGCCGTTGTGGTCTCCAGCGGCCAGGGCGGCCGGGTCGACCGGCACCTCCAGCACCACAGGACCTTTGGGCTCACGCGGGCTCATCACCAGTTGCGCCGTCGGCGGCGCCCCCAGATGCGCCGGCCAGAAGCGGCCAGGCCCCGGCACAAAACATTCAACCTTGGCGCGTGGCCCGACCACGGAGATTTCTTCCTGGTAACGCGCGCCTTCGGCAAACATGCACAGCTCGAGCATCGCGCGCTGGCCGGAGGCAAAGTCAACGATCACATAAGCGTTGTCCAGAATGTCGGGCACGCCTTCTGGGTAGCTTTCGTCCTGGTGGTTGTGATCGGCGGAAGCCGAAGCGTAAATGCGCACCGGCTCGCTCTGTGTGAGGTGCCGCATCAGGTCAAAGAAGTGGCAGCACTTTTCTACCAGCGTGCCGCCTGTGTAGCGGTTAAAGCGGTTCCAGTCGCCGACTTTGACCAAAAAGGGAAAGCGGTGCTCGCGAATGCTGAGCAGCGTCACGGGGCCGGTGTTGGCCTGTGAGTGAACTTCCTCGGCTAGCCGGGCCACCGGCGGCATGTAGCGGTACTCCATGGCCACCCAGATGGGCGCCGGATAGTCGGGCGCCAGCGCCTGCAGGGCGCGCACATCCGCCAGGCTGGTGCAAGCCGGTTTTTCCAGCAGCAGGGGCAGGGGCCGCAGCCGGGCAATTTGCTGAAGCTGTTCGGCATGCCGGAAGTTGGGGCTGGTGATCACCAGGCAATCCACGTCTTCGGCTGTGACCACATCCGCCAGGCTGCGGCAGCGTTGCGCGCCCGGTGCCAGAGCGATCGCGCGCGCTGCCATAGCCTCGTCCGGTTCGAAGATGCGGGTGACAGCGCTGCCCGGCAAGAGCGCGATATTGCGCAAGTGCTCCTGCCCCATCATGCCGCAACCGATGAAACCGTAGCGAAGTGTTGTCATGGCGACCCCTAAATCAAAGATGGATGAATTGTGCCCGCAATACCCGGAGCAGCCCAAAAAAAAGCGCCTGCAACCCGGGTGGGGCTGCAGGCGCTCAGGCAAAAGCCTGGCAGGTTCAAGGCATGTCGATGAAGCTGCGCAGCTTGTCGCTGCGGCTCGGGTGCTTCAGCTTGCGCAGCGCCTTGGCTTCAATCTGGCGAATCCGCTCGCGCGTCACGTCAAATTGCTTGCCGACTTCTTCGAGCGTGTGGTCGGTGGACATCTCGATACCGAAACGCATGCGCAGCACCTTGGCTTCGCGCGGTGTCAGGCTGTCCAGAATGTCCTTGACCACGTCGCGCAGACCGGCCTGCATCGCGGCTTCCAGCGGTGCGGTGTTGGCGCTGTCTTCGATGAAGTCGCCCAGATGTGAGTCGTCATCGTCACCGATCGGCGTTTCCATGGAGATCGGCTCTTTGGCGATCTTCATGATCTTGCGGATCTTGTCTTCCGGAATCTCCATCTTGGCGGCCAGAATGCTCGCGTCCGGCTCAAAGCCAAACTCCTGCAAGTGCTGGCGCGACAGGCGGTTCATCTTGTTGATCGTTTCGATCATGTGCACCGGAATACGGATGGTGCGTGCCTGGTCTGCGATCGAACGGGTGATCGCCTGGCGGATCCACCAGGTGGCATAGGTCGAGAACTTGTAGCCGCGACGGTATTCGAACTTGTCCACCGCTTTCATCAAACCGATGTTGCCCTCCTGGATTAAGTCCAGGAATTGCAGGCCGCGGTTGGTGTACTTCTTGGCGATCGAGATGACCAGGCGCAAATTGGCCTCGATCATTTCTTTCTTGGCATCGCGCGAGTTGGTCTCGCCTTCGTTCATGCGCTTGTTGATGTCCTTGAGGTGACCCAAGGGCACCACCACTCGGGACTGCAACTCAGCAAGCTTGGTCTGCAGTTCCTGAATGGGCGGCACGTTACGGGCCATCACCACCGACCAGGGCTTGTTGGCCGCCACCTGTTTCTCGACCCATTTCAGGTTGAGCAGGTTGGGCGGAAAGTCCTTGACGAAGGTTTCCTGCGGCATGCCGCACTTGTCCACGATGATGCGGCGCAATTCGCGTTCTTTCTTGCGCACGTCCAGCACCTGGGTGCGCAGCAGGTCGCACAGTTTTTCAATCGTCTTGGCGGTAAAGCGCACTGTCATCAGCTCGTCGCTGAGCAGTTTTTGTGACTTCAGGTAGGTCGGCGTGCCGTAGCCTTCCTTGTCATAGGTCTTGTGGACTTTTTCAAAGTGCAGGGCGATCTTGTCAAAGCGGCTGAGCGCTTCTTTTTTAAGCTCTTCCAGCTTTTTGGTCAGCGCCTTGGAACCGCCCTTGCCGTCGTCATCGTCTTCTTCGTCGAATTCGTCGAAGTCTTCCTCGGCCACATAGTCGTCAGCCTCGTTGGGGTTCGAAAAGCCATCGACCACGGTGGAGATGACGATCTTGCCTTCACGAATTTCAGCGGCCAGGCGCAGGATCTCGGCGATCGTGGCGGGGCTCTCGGAGATGGCTTCCATCATGCGCATGAGGCCGCCCTCGATGCGCTTGGCAATCTCGATCTCGCCTTCGCGTGTCAAGAGCTCGACCGTGCCCATCTCGCGCATGTACATACGCACCGGGTCGGTGGTGCGGCCGAACTCGCTGTCCACGGTGGACAGGGCGGCTTCGGCTTGCTCTTCGGCTTCTTCTTCGGTGGCGACAGTGGCGCCCGTGTTGTTGATCAACAGGGTTTCGGCGTCAGGGGCTTGCTCATAGACGGCAATGTCCATGTCGTTGAGCATGTTGACCACAACTTCGAGTGTCTCAGCATCAACCAGTTTGTCGGGCAGGTGGTCGGAGATCTCGCCGTGCGTCAGGTAGCCGCGCGTCTTGCCCAGCTTGATCAGGGTTTTCAGGCGCAGGCGGCGCTTGGCCATGTCTTCTTCAGACAGCACGGTCTCTTCGAGGCCAAACTCTTTCATCAAGGCGCGTTCTTTGGCCTTGCTGATTTTCATGCGCAGGGGCTTGACCTTCTCTGTGGTCTCAACCACCGGTTCACCAACCAGGTCGTCCTCGATGTCAGACATGTCTTCTTCGCCCTCACCTTTGAGGACGGCTTTAGGCTTGCGACCACGCTTGGCACCAGCGTCGGGCGAAGTGCTTTCTGCGGCAGGGCTTTTGGGCGGGCGGCCCGGTTTTTTCTTCGCGGGCGCTTCAGTCACGGCAGTGGCCGATACAACTTTCAGTTCAGCCTCTTTTTTGGCGACAGGCTTGGTCGCCGTTTTGACAGCAGGTTTGACAGCAGGTTTGGCTGCAGTTTTGGTCGCGGTGGCACTGGTCTTGGTCTTGGTCGGCACAGACAATTCTTTCTTCGGGGGCTTCAGAGGTTTCATGGGCGCTTTGCCCGATGCAGCAGATCGCCCGGATGCTTTGTTGGATATGACGGCCTTTTTGGACT
>JBIKHR010000050.1:0-12363 GCA_044362035.1 Polaromonas sp.
CAAAGCGGTAGCTCGGTGTCACGATGGTGCCCTCGAAGGTATCGACTTTGAGTTCGAGCTCGGGGCCCCAGTACTGGTTGCCGGCGCTGCCGACACGCACATTGCCGCGCGTCTTGACCTGGTCATCGGGCTGGTAATACTCGATGCGGTCTGCGCGCAGGGCCGTCTTGCCGCGCCGCAGTTCGGCGTTCCCCTGCACCAGGGTTTCCAGGTCAGGGCGCCCGCTGATCAGCTCACCAAAGACAAAGGTCGGCACCTCGTTGCCCGGCCCTTCCAGCGGCTTTTCGAGCATGAGGGGCGTGCGCTTGAGGTTCAGGCGCGGCACGTCCACTGCCGGGCTGGCTGGCAACGCCTGCGCCCACAGGCAGGCGCCCGGCAGCAAGCACAGTGCGATCAGGCCAAACAGCTTGAGCGTCACTGCGCGCGGGGCGACAATGGAAGTAGAGCGAGATGCAGAACGCATCGTTAATGTGAGATAAACCCGGTTTGTCGATTCCAGTCTGATTATCCATGACCCCCTCCTCTTTCCAGCAAGCCGGCAACCCGGCCAATGCCGCCAACAACGCCCAGGGCATTGTCTGGAGCGATCCGGTGCGCGCCGCCGCCTTTGGCCGGTGGCTGAGCGTCACCAGCGCCGCCTGCCAGCTCGACCCTGCCACGCTGCGGCTGGCCTCGGCCGACGCCAGTTTCCGGCGCTACTTTCGCATTGATCGCATGGCCCAGGGCGCGGGCAGCTGCATCATCATGGACGCACCACCGGCACTGGAAGACTGCGCGCCCTTCGTCATGATTGCCGCGCTGATGTCCGAAGCCGGGCTGAACGCACCGCGCGTGCTGGCCTGGGACGAAGCGCAAGGCTTCATGCTGCTGAGCGACCTGGGCTCACAAACCATGATGCAGGTGATCCAGCAACAGGCGCCGCTGGACCCGTTTCCCCCCGCGGGCTCGGCGATTCACCAGATGTACATGGACGCGGTGGACGCGCTGATAGCGTGGCAACTCTCGTCGCGCCCCGGCGTATTGCCGGCCTACGACGACGCCCTGCTGTCGCGCGAGCTGCAGCTCTTTCCCGACTGGTACATCGCCCAACACCGCGGCATTGCGGTGGACGCGGGCATGCAGGAGAAGCTGGCCGGCTTCTTTGCGCAAATCAAGGACAGCAACCTCCATTCACTGGGCGGCGCCCGCGTCTTTGTGCACCGCGACTTCATGCCGCGGAACTTGATGATTTCCCCGGGGGGCAGCGCAGTACGCGAAGCGACAAGTGTGGGGGCCCATCAGCTTGGAATATTGGATTTTCAGGACGCGGTGTATGGCCCGATCACCTACGACATCGCCAGCCTGATGCGTGACGCTTTCCTCAGCTGGGACGAGGAGTTTGTGCTGGACATCACCATCCGCTACTGGCAAAAAGCCCGTGCAGCCGGCTTACCGGTGGGCGAGGACTTTGGCGAGTTTTACCGCGCGGTCGAATGGATGGGCTTGCAGCGCCACCTGAAGATTCTGGGCATTTTTGCGCGGCTAACGCTGCGCGATGGCAAGCCGCATTACCTGGCCGACACGCCGCGCTTCATCAAGTACGCGCGCAGCACCGCTTCGCGCTACCGTCAGTTAGGGCCCATGATGGTGCTGCTCGACGAGATTGAGGGCAACGAAACCCGCGTGGGCTACACGTTTTGAGCGCGCGCTTTTTTGCCGATGTACCCATGGCCGCCGGCGCTGCGCTCAGCCTGCCTGAGGGCACGGCGCGCCACGTGCAAGTGCTGCGCCTGCAACCGGGCCACGAGATCACGCTGTTCAACGGCCAGGGCGGCGAGTGGGACGCCACCATCACCCGCATGGGCCGCAGCGAAGTCGATGTGACCCTGGGCGCGCACCGCCCCGATGAACGCGAAGCCGGCCGCGCCGTGCAATTGGCGCTGGGCATGCCGGCCAACGAACGCATGGACTGGCTGGTCGAGAAAGCCACCGAACTGGGCGCCGCCAGCCTGCAGCCCTTGCACACCAGCCGCAGCGTGCTGCGCCTGGCCGGAGAGCGGGCTGAGAAAAAACAAAAACACTGGCAGTCTGTGGCGGTGGCCGCTTGCGAGCAGTGCGGCGGCAACCGCGTGCCGCCCGTGGCGCCGGTGCAAGACATCGCCGCCTGGCTCAAGGCCTTGCCACCGGCCGACCCGCAAGCCCCGGCACTGCGCTGCCTGCTGTCACTGGCGCCCGGCAGCGTGCCGCTGGCCAGCGCCCTTGGCAAGTTACCCAGCCTGGCACCCGTGTGCTTTTTAAGCGGCCCCGAAGGCGGGCTGAGCCCGGCCGAAGAAGCACTGGCCACAGCCCATGGCTTTGTGCCCGTGACCCTGGGTACGCGCGTGTTGCGCGCCGAAACCGCCGCGCTGGCGGCGCTGGTGCTGGCCCTCGCGCACTGAGCGTCCACGACCGCGCACAATGCGGCAACTCATCCAAAGAATGCATGAATAAAAATCTCTGGCTCCTCACGCTCTGCCAAGGTCTGTTCCTGACCAACAACGTGACCTTCATCGCCATCAATGGCCTGGTGGGCTTAAGCATGGCGCCCCTGGGCTGGATGGCCACCTTGCCGGTGATGGGCTATGTGGTCGGCGGTGCGCTGTCAACCGGGCTGGTGGCGCGCACCCAACAACGCTACGGTCGCAAAAGCTCTTTCCAGCTCGGGCTGCTGGTGGCCCTGGGTTCGGCCCTGCTGTGCGCCTGGGCTGCCTACAGCAGCCAGTTCTGGCTGCTGGTGGCCGCCACCCTGGTGGCCGGTTACTACAACGCCAACGCGCAGCTGTACCGCTTTGCGGCCGCAGAGCTGGCCACACCCGCCTTCAAGGAAAAAGCCGTCTCGCTGGTGATGGCCGGCGGCCTGCTGGGTGCGATTGCCGGGCCCAATCTGGCCGCCGCCACGCGCAGTCTGACCGCAGTGCCTTTTGCCGGCGCCTACCTGGCACTGGCCTGTGTGGCCCTGCTGGCCATGCTGCTGCTGGCCGTCATCGACTTTCCGCCGGCCCCGCCCAAAGGGCCGGCCAGTGCGGGCGGGCGCCCTCTGAGCGTGATCATGCGCCAGCCGGTTTTCATCGTGGCGGCCTCGGCCGGCGCGCTGGGTTATGGCGTGATGAACCTCTTGATGGCCGCCACACCGATCGCCATGCAGGTCTGCGGCCTGCCGTTTTCTGACACGGCGCTGGTGTTGGAGTGGCATGTGATCGGCATGTTTGCGCCCAGTTTTTTCACCGGCCACCTGATCAAGAAATTCGGCACTCTGCCCATCATGGCCATCGGACTGGCCCTGAGCGCCGCCTGCGTGCTGATCGCGCTGTCGGGCGTGCAGCTGCACCAGTTTCTGGCGGCGCTG
Source organism: Polaromonas sp. (assembly GCA_044362035.1). GTDB lineage: Bacteria > Pseudomonadota > Gammaproteobacteria > Burkholderiales > Burkholderiaceae_C > Polaromonas. Next base: position 3,365 of record JBIKHR010000050.1, read on the forward strand.
TTTTTGCTGGGTGTGGGCTGGAATTTCCTGTTCACGGCCAGCACTACGCTGGCGCTGGGCACCTACCGGCCCGAAGAAAAAGACAAGGCCCAGGGCGCACTGAACTTTTGTGTTTTCGCGGTGTTGGCACTGTCTTCTCTGGCCTCGGGCGTGCTGGTGACCACGCAGGGCTGGGCGCTGCTCAACCTGGGCTCGCTGCTGCCGCTGGGCCTGATCGGCGTGGCCCTGGGCTGGCTGGCCTGGAAGCAACGTCAGCCGGCCCTGGTCTGAGCGCCAAAGCGGGCGTCCAGCCACGTCTTAAGCACCGCCCGCACGGCCGCCGCTGCGGTAGGGGCCTCATTGAAAATCTCGTGGTAGTGTGACTCAAACGCTTGCGCGCTCAGAACGCCCGGCTGGACCTGCGCCGATGCGCCGGCCACCGCGCCAAAAGCCCGGCTACCCGCCGGGTTGACCAGATGGTCTGCGCCCGCGTACAGCAGCAAGGTTGGAACGCACCAGTCAGCGGCGGCCGCCACCGTTGCCGGGCCGGCCGTGGCAATGAAACGCGCCAGTCGCGCCGAGATTTTCGGATGCACCAGCGGATCGGCCCGGTAGGCGGCCACGACCGCTGGTTCATGTGACAAATATCGTGGGTCCAGCCCGTTGTTGACACGCAGATTTGGCGCCACGGACGGCAAGGTGGCGACCAGGAATTTTTGCAAGGCGCTCAGGCCCGGGTCCAGCGCCGGCGAAGACATCACCAAGGCATCAACCGGCCTGCGCTGCAAGCTGACAAAGCGGCTGGCGACCAGACCGCCCAGGCTGTGGCCAAGCAAGATCAGCGGCTGGCCTTGCTGACCCAGCCGCCGCTGCGACGCCCGGGTCGCGTCGATCACCTCTGCGAGATCGTCAAGCAAGGCGGTGTCATGCGTCAGGCCGCCTCGCGGGCCGCCCGACAGTCCGTGGCCGCGCTGGTCATACGCGCGCACGGCAAAGCCCCAGTTGCGCAGTTCACAGGCCAGTTCGGCGTAGCGCCCAGCGTGTTCACCCAAGCCATGCACCAGCAACACTTGCGCACGCGGCGCGCACGCTGGCGCCGGCCAGTCATGCAGCATCAAGGCCTGGCCGTCAGCCGTGACCAAAGGGCTCAGGGTCGCAGACGCCCCGGTCATCAGTCAGGCATCTGCGCGATGACATGCGCCACCGCCGCCGTGAGCTTTTTGGCGTAGGGCACGTGCAAGAACTCATTCGGTCCGTGCGCGTTGCTTTTGGGGCCGAGCACGCCGCACACCATCATCTGCGCCTTGGGGAAACCCTGGCTGAGCATGTTCATGAGCGGGATGGTGCCGCCCTGCCCGATGGTGCCGCAGCCGGCGCCAAAGAAAGCCTGCGAGGCACCGTCCAGCGCCTTGTCAAACCAGGGCGTTAAGTCCGGTGCGTTCCAGCCGGTGGCACCGCCGCCGCCTTCAAAGGTGACCTTGGCCTGGTAGGGTGCGTTGTCTTCGAGCAGGGTCTTGAGTTCCTGCACCGCCTGCGCGGCCGGCACCAGCGGCGGCAGCCGCAGCGAGAGCTTGAAGGCGGTGTAGGGCCGCAGCACATTGCCGGCGTCCTTCAGGGCCGGAAAGCCCTCGGCGCCGGTCACGCTGAGCGTGGGCCGCCAGGTGCGCTGCAGCAGGGCCTCGACCGGGTCGGTGGTGGTGGGCAGCGTGAAGTTGGTCGAGCCGCCACAGTCGTGGTGCGCCCAGGGAAAGCGCTTGTAAATCTCGTCGCCGAGAATGGCCGCCGTTGCATGCGCCTGCGCTAACCGGTCAGCCGGCACTTCGCAATGAAAACTGGCCGGCAGCAAACGGCCAGTTACGCTGTCTTCCAGCCGGTCCAGCACCTGGCGCATGATGCGAAAGCTCGACGGCACCAGGCCGCTGGCATCGCCCGAATGAATGCCTTCGGTCAGCACCTCGACCTTGAGCGTGCCTGCCACCATGCCGCGCAAGCTGGTGGTGAGCCAGAGCTGGTCATAGTTGCCGGCGCCCGAATCCAGACAAATCACCAGCCCCACATCGCCAAGCCGGCTGCGCAGCGCATCGACATACGGCAGTAAATCGTAAGAGCCGCTTTCCTCGCAGGTCTCGATCAGCCCGACGATGCGCGGATGGGCGACTTTTTGCGTCTTGAGCGCCTGGATGGCGGCGATGCTGGCGTAGGTCGCATAACCGTCGTCAGCTGCGCCGCGGCCGTAAAGCTTGCCGTCCTGGTAACTCGGCGTCCACGGGCCCAGGTCGGCGCGCCAGCCGTTGAACTCCGGTTGCTTGTCCAGGTGACCGTACATCAGCACCGTTTGTGGCGTCTGGCCCGGCACAGCGGCACGGGTGGCCGGCACTTCAAAAAACAGCACCGGTGTGCGGCCGGGCAAACGCACGATTTCCAGCGTCAGGCCTTCGACTTTTTGCGCTTCGATCCAGCTGGCTGCGTTGCGCACCACGGCGTCAATGAAGCCATGCTGCGCCCAGTCGCTGTCAAAGCCCGGCGACTTGGCCGGAATGGCGATGTACTCGCTGATCTGGCGCACGATGTCGCCGTCCCACTGCGCGCTGACCTGGTCCAGCGCGACGCTGGCGTTCAGAACAGAAGATGGCAAACGTGCATTCATGAAAAGCTCCTGAGAACAACAAACAAGGTGCAAGCACTCTAACGGGAATCGGCCGGGCCGGGCGCGCTCTGGCATTCCCAGAACACCCGCGCTTTGCAGCTGCGACAAATCTCAGGGTCGAGCTTGCTAAAAATGGTGGCGATGGCCGTGCGCTTGTCGGGGAACTGGTGCTCGGGCCCGAGCAGGCGCGTGAAGCCGGTGGCATCCCACATGCGGATGACTTCGGGGCGCGGACGGTGAAAGTACAGGTCGCCGCCCATGGCGCGGCGTGCGTTGAGCTCGGCCTCCCACAGCTCGGCGCCCGCCAGGTCAATGAAGTTCATGCTCTTGCCCATCACCAGCAAATGCTTTTGCGGGTGGGGCGACTGGCGCAAGGCGTGCAGCGTGTCGGCCACATGCTGGATGGCGCCGAAGTACACCTCCCCTTCCATGCGCAAGAGCTTGAGCTGCGGGCACTCGGGCAGCGCCTGGGCTGGCGCGCTGGCGGCCGGCTCGGGCGTTGCCGCCTCTTCGATCACCACAAACTGCCGGTCGGCACGCGTGCTGTCAAAGCCCATGGTGCGCATGGCTGGTTGCGAGGTGCGGTACAAAAACGACATCAGCGACAGCAAGGTGCCCAGCAGGATGGCCATCTCCAGGCGGATCGTCACGGTGGCGATGGTGGTCGCAAGGGCCACGCCGAATTCAGTGCGGTCCAACCGCAGCAGCTGCCGCCAGCGCGATGCGTCCAACAGCGAGACCGCCACCATCAGCAGCAGGGCAGCCAGCGCCGCCATGGGAATTTTCGCCAGCAAAGGCGCGCTCAGCGCCACCAACGCCACCAGCAAAAGCGCAGAGAACACCGCCGCCAGCGGCGTGCGCGCGCCGGCTTGCAGGTTGGGCATGGACCGGTTCATCGAGCCGCAAGACACATACGACGAGAAAAAGCCGCCGACGATGTTGGACAGGCCCTGGCCGCGGAACTCGCGGTTGGTGTCAATGCGCTGCCCCGACCGGGTCGCCACCGCCTTGGCGATCGAGATCGCCTGGCCCAGCGCCACGATGGTCAACGCGAACGCCAGCCCCAGCAATTCGGGCACCTGGGCCCAGCTGATTTGCGGCAGTACCAGCTTGGGCCAGGGCACGGCAATGCTGCCCACCTTGCGCAAGCCCTGCATCGTTTCGACGGACAACACATGCGGCATCAGGTAGGTGCCGGCCAGCGTGGCGCCGGCCAGCCCCGCCAGCATGTACGGCCAGTGCGGGCGCCAGCGCTTGAGCGCCACCGCCACCACCAGCGTGACGGCCGCCGCAGCCAGTGCCACCGGCTGGGCCGCGCTCAGTTGGCCGGCCACATGGCTCAGCAAGGCCGCCGAACCCGGCTGGTCAGCCGCGGTCAGCCCGAGCAGGTCCGGTAGCGCGTGCACAGCGATCAGCACCGCCGCGCCCGAGGTAAAGCCAAACAGCGCTGCCGGCGAGATGAAGTTGGCCAGCGAGCCCAGGCGCAGCACGCCGATCAGCCACTGCATGACACCCACCATCACAGTGACCACCAGCGCCATCTGCACATAAGCCGGGCTGAAGGCCATCGCCAGCGGTGAGAGCATGGCAAACAAGGCCAGCGAATTGGCATTGGTCGGGCCCGACAGGACGTGCCAGCTCGAGCCAAACAAGGCCGCAATGATGCAGGGCACCACGGCCGTGTAAAGCCCGTACTCTGGCGGCAGGCCGGCCATGGTGGCAAAGGCAATGCCTTGCGGCAACACCAGTACCGCACCCAGCAAACCGGCCAGCGCATCGGCACGCAGGGTGCCGGGTGACACCGTGTAAACCCAGCTGCCAAAAAGGCGTTCGGCCAGCCGCAGCGGCCAAAAAGTCTGGTTCGCACTGTTTGCAATCACCGCTTGTATCTCCTGTTTTTAGGTTTCAAGCCAGGCCCGGCCAACGCAGGAGCAGGCCGGCCAGCGCGCACACGCCGATCACGCGCATCACACTCCACTGCAGTCGCCACAGAGCCAGCGTGGCCAGCACGGCCAGCCCCAACGCCAGCAGGTCCGGCGGCTGCAACCAGGGCGTTTGCGCGTAGGCCGGTGTGGATGGAAACGCCACCGCCATCCAGAAAAACAGCGCCAGGTTGGCGATCACGCCGACCACCGCTGCCGTGACCGCCGCCAGCGGTATCGTCAGCCGCAAGTTGCCACGCGTTGACTCGACCCAGGGCCCGCCCGCCAGAATGAAAATGAAAGATGGCAAAAACGTGAACCAGGTTGCCACGCAGGCGGCCAGCGCAGCGCCCAGAAAAAGCGCGTCTGGCCCGACCACTTGCTTGACCCAACCGCCGACAAAACCGACAAACGCCACCACCATGATGAGCGGGCCCGGCGTGCTTTCGCCCAGAGCCAGACCGTCCATCATTTGCCCGGTACTTAGCCATTGGTAATGCTCAACCGCCGCCTGGTTAACGTAGGGCAGCACGGCGTAGGCACCGCCAAAAGTCAACAAGGCCGCCTTGGTGAAGAACCAGCCCATTTGAGTCAGCGTGTGTTGCCAGCCCTGGCTGAGCCAGAGGGCCGCCATCGGCAGCGCCCACAGCAGTGCGCCGGCCAGCAGCACCCACAGCAGACGCGAGCGCTTGAAGCGCGCATGCTCAGGCGTGGGCGTGGTGTCGTCAATCAAGGCCTGGCTGCGCCCGCCTTCGGGCACCGGCGCGTGACCTCCGCCGCCCAGCGCCGCCGGCGCGAGCCGCGCCAGCACGGCGCCCGTGAGCAGCGCGGCCAGCACCACCACTGGAAACGGCATGCCGAAGCCGGCAATCGCCAGAAAGCTGACCAGCGCAATGGCCCACGGCACCGGCAACTGCCGCGGCGGGCCCAGCGACTTGCTGCCAATGCGGTGCAGCGCGTGCAACACAACGGCCGCCACCGCCGGCTTGACGCCGTAAAACAAAGCGGCCACCAGCGGCTGCGTGCCCCAAGCCATGTAGACCCAGCTCAGGGCGATCAGCATCAGCAATGACGGCAGCACAAACAGCAAGCCGGCGGCGATGCCACCCCGCGTCTTGTGCATCAGCCAGCCCAGGTAAGTGGCCAGCTGCTGCGCCTCAGGGCCAGGCAAAAGCATGCAAAAGTTGAGCGCATGCAAAAAGCGTTTTTCAGACACCCAGCCACGCCGCTCGACCAGCTCGCGGTGCATGATCGCAATTTGCCCGGCCGGTCCGCCAAAACTGATGAATCCCAGCTTTACCCAAAAGCGCAAGGCCTCCCTGAAAGGGACGGCGCCCGCTGGGCTGGCCGGCTGCGTCATCCGCGTTGCACCTTGAAGACGGCGCGGCTGGCCCGCCCGTTGGGCCAAAAGCGGATTTCGCGGCCGTCCTGCAAGCCGAACTCGTCCAGCACCGTGAGCTGGTTTTTCAGCGCCAGGGACTTGAAGTCACGCAGGGTGCCCACGCGGATATTCGGCGTGTCGTACCACTGGTAAGGCAGCACCTTGGTCACCGGCATGCGCCCGCGCAGCACCGCCAGCCGGTTGGGCCAATGGCCGAAGTTGGGGAAAGCGACGATGCCCAGCCGGCCCACGCGGGCGGTTTCGCGCAGCATCACCTCGGCGTTTCGCAGGTGCTGCAAGGTATCGATCTGCAGCACCACGTCAAACGAGCTGTCGCCAAACATGCTCAGGCCGTCTTCCAGGTTGAGCTGGATCACGTTGACGCCGCGCGCCACACAGGCTTGCACATTGGCGTCATCGAGCTCAACGCCATAGCCCGAGCAACCGCGCTCTTGAATCAGGTGCGCCAGCAACTCGCCGGTGCCGCAACCGAGGTCAAGCACGCGCGCGCCTTGCGGCACCAACCGGGCGATGGACAAGAGGTCGGGCGAGGCGTCCTTGAGCACGGGGCGTGATGATGATTGCGGGGCGTTCATGCGGCCACCTTGCTGTTGAAGTAGGCGCGCACCACGGCCAGGTAGCGCGGATCCTCGAGCAAAAAGGCATCATGGCCGTGCGGCGCATCAATCTCGGCGTAGCTTACGTCGCGCTGGTTGTCGAGCAAGGCCTTGACGATCTCCCGGCTGCGCGCCGGCGCGAAACGCCAGTCGGTCGTGAAGCTGACCAGCAAAAACTTCGCGCGGGCTTTGGCCAGCGCCAGGGTCAGGCTGCCGCCGCATTCGCGCGCCGGATCAAAGTAGTCCAGCGCGCGGGTGATCAGCAAATAAGTGTTGGCGTCAAAGTACGCGCTGAACTTGTCGCCCTGGTAGCGCAAGTAACTCTCAATCTGAAACTCCACATCTTGCGTGGAATACAAATACGCCCGTGCAGCGACGCTACTTACCGCTTCAGCAGGGTCCGCTCCCTCCAAGCCAGGGCCGCGGATCCGGCTTCGCCGGTCCGCAGGCGCAGCGGCCCCCCCGGGGGGCAGCGCAGTACGCGAAGCGACAAGCGTGGGGGCTAACGCTCTGCCGAATTTTTCGTTCATCACATCATCGCTAAGGTACGTGATGTGGCCAATCATGCGGGCAATGCGCAGGCCGCGCCGGGGCAGCACGCCGTGGCGGTAAAAATCCCCACCGTGAAAGTCGGGGTCGGTGGTGATGGCGCGGCGCGCCACCTCATTGAAGGCGATGTTTTCGGCGTTCAGGTTGGGCGCGCTGGCCACCACCACTGCGTGCCGCACACGGTCGGGGTATTGCAGCGTCCAGGCCAGTGCCTGCATGCCGCCCAGACTGCCGCCCATCACGGCGGCTAAGGTCTGAATGCCCAGGGCATCGAGCAGGCGCGCCTGCGCATCGACCCAGTCTTCGACCGTGACCACCGGAAAGGAAGCGCCGTAGATCTCATTCGTGTCGGGGTTGATCTGCATCGGGCCGGTGGAGCCGAAACAGGAGCCGAGGTTGTTGACGCCAATGACGAAAAACCGGTTTGTATCAACCGGCTTGCCGGGGCCAATCATGGTGTCCCACCAGCCTTCCGACTTCGGTTGGGGCTGGCCGGCTTCATTCAGGTAAACGCCAGCCACATGGTGCGAGGCGTTGAGCGCGTGGCAAATCAGCACAGCGTTGGACCTGTCGTCGTTGAGCGTGCCGTAGGTTTCGTAGCTCAAGTCGTAGGCGCGGACCGAGGCGCCGCTTCGCAGTGGCAGCGCGGCCTCGAAATGCATGCTCAGCGGTGTGGCGACGAGGGTCAAAAAATCACCTGCAGAAAAAACAAAAACCCGGCCTCGCTAAAGCGATTCCGGGTTCATGGGCATCGTCTTTAGCAGTACTTTTTAAGCGCCCGCAAGCTGTGCAAATCGGCGCTGTGTTGCAGTATATCGCCCCCTGTTTGAGTGCCCGTCGGGCTTAGCTACACATCAAAATGGAGTCCAGATCGCCAGCACCGCCAACACGGCAAAAATCAATGCTGACACACGATGCACCACCACCAGCGGCAGCAAACGCGTGACGCGCTCGCCCAACCAGACCACGGGTGCATTGGCCAGCATCATGCCAAGGGTGGTGCCGGCGACCACCGCGACATAAGTGTCAAAGCGCGCGGCCAGCATGACGGTGGCGATCTGCGTCTTGTCGCCCATCTCGGCCAGAAAGAACATCAACACCGTGGTGGCAAAAACGCCCCAGCGCGGCGGCTGGGCGTCGCTGTCGTCGTCCAGCTTGTCGGGCACCAGCATCCAGACGGCCATGGCCAGAAACGAGGCCGCCAGAATCCAGCGCAACACCCCGGCGCTGACCTGGGTGGTCACCCAGGCACCGACCGCGCCGGCCAGCGCATGGTTGGCCAGCGTAGCCACCAGAATGCCAAAAACGATGGGCCATGGTTTTTTGAAGCGGGCGGCCAGCAACAGCGCCAGCAGCTGGGTTTTGTCGCCGATTTCGGCCAGAGCCACTATGCCCGCTGAAACGAGGAATGCTTCCAATGCGTATATCTCCGGTAGGCGTCAGCCCACCGGGCCTTCCCCTAATTGTAGGGCTCGCGCCCGCGCACACTTCTGGGCACTGGCAAGGGCCTATTTCTTGCTTTTATTTGGTGCGTTTTGCGGGTTTTGGCCCAAAACGCACCAATAACGGACAAAACTCTAGGAGGCCACACCCGTGGAAGCACTAAAACAGGGCTCGGACGCACTTTTCATCTTGCTGGGCGGCATCATGGTGCTGGCCATGCATGCCGGCTTTGCCTTTCTGGAGCTGGGTACCGTTCGCAAAAAGAACCAGGTCAATGCGTTGGTCAAAATCCTGGTCGATTTCTCAGTTTCAACGGTGGTTTATTTCGCCATCGGTTACAGCGTGGCCTACGGAACGCACTTTTTTGTCGGTGCTGAGCAGCTGGCGGCCAAAAACGGCTACGAGTTGGTGAAGTTCTTCTTCCTTCTCACCTTTGCCGCTGCCATCCCGGCCATCATCTC
>JBIKHR010000051.1:0-12330 GCA_044362035.1 Polaromonas sp.
CTTGGCAATCGCGGCCAGTGTGTCGCCACCGCCGGCAATGGAGAACGCGCTGCTGTCGGCGATGGCGCGGGCAATGCCTTCGGTGCCTTTGGCAAAGGCGTCAAACTCGAACACGCCGACCGGGCCGTTCCACACAATGGTGCCGGCTGCCTTGAGCATGGCGGCCAGGCGCGCCGTGGTGTCGGGGCCGATGTCCAGAATCAGGTCGTCGTCAGCCACGTCGGTGGCGGCTTTCACGGTGGCCACAGCGTCGGCTGCAAAGGTCTTGGCGGTGACCACGTCGGTCGGTATCGGCACGTCGGCGCCGCGCGCTTTCATGGCAGCGATCACAGCCCGAGCATCGTCCAGCAAGCCGGGCTCGGCCAGGCTTTTGCCGATCTTCAGGCCAGCCGCCAGCATGAAGGTGTTGGCGATGCCGCCGCCGACAATGAGCTGGTCCACCTTGCCGGCCAGGGCTTGCAAAATGGTCAGCTTGGTTGAGACCTTGCTGCCGGCCACGATGGCCACCAGCGGCCGGCGCGGCTGGGCCAGCGCCTTGGCAATCGCGTCCATTTCGGCGGCGAGCAAAGGGCCGGCCGAGGCGACTTTGGCAAACTGCGCAATGCCGTAGGTCGAGGCTTCGGCGCGGTGCGCAGTGCCAAAAGCGTCGTGCACAAAAATATCGCAGAGTGCGGCCATCTGGCGGGCCAGCGCTTCATCGTTTTTCTTTTCGCCGGGGTTCACGCGGCAGTTCTCCAGCATGACGATCTGCCCGGCTTGCACGGCCACGCCGCCAGTCCAGTTCGAGACCAGCGGAATCTCGCGCTGCATCAGCTCGCCCAGGCGCTGGGCCACGGGCGCCAGCGAATCGGCAGGCTTGAAAGCGCCTTCGGAGGGGCGGCCCAGGTGCGAGGTCACCATGACGGCAGCGCCGGCGTCCAGCGCCATTTGCAGGCAGGGCACCGAAGCGCGGATGCGTGTGTCTTCGGTGATGCGGCCGCTGTCGTCTTGCGGCACGTTCAGGTCGGCGCGGATGAATACGCGCTGGCCGGCCACCTGGCCACTGGCGCAAAGATCAGAAAAACGGATGAAGTTCATGAGGGATCCGCGGTCTGTCGCGGTATGAATGTGTTGGAAATTCGGCTGAAAAACAGCCAGATTGTAGGAGCCGGTTGTTACCAGCCCAGGCCCACATGCAGCGGCAGATAGACCGCCATGCCGACGATGATGGTGCCCAGTAAATCACGCCGCCAGTAGTACCAGGCCAGGCCGGCCAGCACGGCAAAAATGCGGGCGTCCTGCCAGGTGGCGATCAGCTGGCCTTGCGTCATGACCATCTCGGGGACGATCACTGCGGACAGCGCCGCAATCGGCGCGTAATGCAGGCCGCGTTGGGCCCAGCCGGGCAATGTCCAGGTCTTGCTCGAAAACAAAAAGAAGCAGCGAGTGACCAAGGTCACCAGCGTCATGCCGATGATGGTGCTGACGGTGTAGAAGTCGGTCTCGATCATGGAGCGGCTGGTGTTTCTGGCTTGGCCGCGGGCGCTTTTTCAAGCATCAGGCAGACGGCCACAGCGGCTGCAATCGCCACCAGAATGTTGAGCTTGAGGGGCAGTGCAAAAGCGGCCACGGCGGCTGCGCCGGCGACGCCGGCCGACACCCCGCGCAACCGTGTGGTGGCCAGCGAACACAAGATGCCCAGCAGCGCCAGGATGGCGGCAAAGCCCAAGCCCCAGGACAGCGGCACCGAATGGCCCAACACGATGCCCAGCAGACTCGGGCCGACCCACGACAACCAGCTCATGGTGCCGTTGCCGGCCAGATAGGCCTCTTGCGCGCGGCGTGTGGCCGGCTCGCTGGAAGGATGCGGATAGCGCTTGGTGAACAGCACGTAACTCAGGTCGGCCGTGAAGAAGCCGCTGACCAGCCGGCGCCATAGCGGCTGGTGCATCAGGTAGGCGCGCAGGTGGGCGCTGAAGACGATGAAGCGCAGGTTCACGCAAAAAGATGTGGCCAGAATCACCCACATGGGCGCGCTGGCAGCCAGCAGCGGCACGGCGGCCAGTTGCGAGCTGCCGGCAAACACCAGCAGCGTCATGAGCACGGCCTCCAGCCCGCTCATGCCCGACTTGACCATGGCCACGCCGGTCATCAGGCCCCAGGCTGCCAGGCCGGGCGCCACACTGGCCATGTCGCGCAGGCCGAGGCGGAATTCCGGGTGTTTGAACAAGGCAGTCAAAAGAGGCTCATTTCAATGTGTCAGTGTGGTTTGCCGCTGCAAAAATCTGACCGGGGTGCAACGCAAAGCCGTGCAAAAAATCGGCAGCTTCCAGCGGCTTGCCGCCGGCTTTTTGCAGCCGTGTGGCGCGCAGCACGCCTGAAGCCGTGGCGATGTCGACGCCTTCAGCGCTGACAGCGATAACTTCTCCAGGCTGAGCGGCCCGTGAGTGCGGCGGCAGTGCCTGGGCGCGCCAGAACTTGATGGTCTCGCCGGCCAGCAAACCACAGGCCACCGGAAAAGGGTTGAAGGCCCGGACTCGGCGCTCCAGGGCTGGTGCATCTTGCGTCCACTCCAGCAGGGCTTCGTGCTTGTCGATCTTGTGCGCGTAGGTGATGCCTTCGGCTGGCTGTGGCTGCGGGCGCAGGCCGCCGCAAGCCGCCAGTTCAAGCGCCTCTACGATCAGGCGGCCGCCCAGCTCGGCCAGCGCGTCGTGCAGCGTTGCGGTGCTGTCTTGCGGGCCAATCGGCAGCGTTTGCACCAGCAGCATGTCGCCGGTGTCCAGCCCCGCATCCATCTGCATGATGGTCACGCCGGTCTCTGCGTCACCGGCTTCGATGGCGCGGTGGATGGGCGCCGCACCGCGCCAGCGCGGCAACACGGAACCGTGGATGTTCAGGCACCCAAGATGAGCCCCCACGCTCCCCACTGCGTGTGGTTCGCTGCCCCCCGTGGGGGCTGACCTTGCTCGGGGCGGCCCTTCGCTGCGGTCGATCGTCTCGGCGGTGGCTTTGCCTTCCATGAAGTCAAGCACCCACCGCGGCAGGATCAGGCCGTAGGCGGCTACCACCATCACGTCGGCGTGGGCAGCCTCTAGAGCGGTGCGTGCAGCCGCGGCGTCTTCAGGGTATTTGCCGTCCAGGCGCAGGCTGCGTGGCTGGGCGACGGGAATTTGATGGGCCAGGGCCCACTGCTTGACGGCCGAGGCCTGCAGCTTCATGCCGCGACCGGCCGGGCGGTCGGGTTGGGTCAGCACCAGCGCGATGTCGAAACCTGCGTCATGAAGTCGGGCCAAAGCCACACGGGCGAATTCAGGGGTACCGGCAAAGATGACGCGCATGCGTCGATTCTAGGCGGCGGGGTGGGTGACTCCTGGTGCCGGCGACCTCAGCGCACGCCGTCTCGCTCTTCATCTTTCTTTTGCTTGACCAGTTTGGTCTTGATGCGGTTGCGCTTGAGGGGCGACAGGTATTCGACGAACACCTTGCCCGTCAGGTGGTCCATCTCGTGCTGAATGCAAACCGCCAGCATGCCCTCGGCTTCGTAAGTCTGCAGCTGCCCGTCCAAGTTGAGCGCCTGCACCTTGACGGCCAGAGCGCGCTCGACGCCGTCGTAAATACCGGGCACCGACAGGCAGCCTTCTTCGCCCAGCCGGGTCTCTTTGCTAGCCCAGACGATCTCCGGGTTGATCAGCACCAGCGGCTCGTCATGGTTCTCGCTGATGTCAATCACGATCAGGCGCTCGTGCACATCGATCTGCGTGGCCGCCAGGCCGATGCCGGCGGCTTCGTACATGGTTTCAAACATGTCACTCACCAGTTGCGACAGGCGCGCGTCCACGGCGCCCACAGGCTTAGCCACAGTGTGCAGGCGGGGATCGGGGTAACGAAGAATGGTCAGTTGGGTCATCGGGTTGCTCGTCAGGAATTCAGACCTTATTTTCAATCAGTTTGGGCCACTTGCCGGGAGCACAAGATATGCGCTACAAAGGGCTATTTTTTGGATGAAATTCGGTAGTATTGAAAACTAATATAGCCATTAGGTTCTAATTCACTCAAACCACCTGGAGGCCACCGCATGTTTTCCCATACTTTGGACGGCACCGAAACCGACGAGCTGCGCGCCTGGCTGCGGCTGTCGCTGACCGAGGGCGTGGGCAACGAGACCGCCCGCCAGCTGCTGGCCGCTTTTGGCTCGCCCCAGGCCATCTTTGAGCAGGATGCCGCGGCCCTGAACGCGGTTGGCAATGAGCGCCTGCGCCGCGCCATCGAGGCCGAACCTGATGAACTGCCGGCCCAGTTGGCCCGCACCCTGGCCTGGCTGGCTGAGAGGCCCGCCCGCTGTATCCTGACCCTGGGGGATACGGGCTACCCGCCCGCGTTGCTGAACATTACCGACCCGCCGCTGATGCTGTACCTGCTGGGCAGCCTGGTGCCGGGGTGTGAGGCCGAAGCCCAGCTTTTAACCTTGCCCTGCCTGGCCATCGTCGGCAGCCGCAACCCGACGCCGCAGGGGCACATCAACGCGGGGCAATTTGCCGAGTCTTTTGGCGCGGCCGGCTGGTGTGTGGTGTCCGGCCTGGCCCTCGGGGTGGACGGCGCGGCCCACCAGGGCGCCTTGCGCGCGGGCGGCCACACCGTGGCGGTGGTCGGCACGGGGCTGGACCGGGTCTACCCCCGCAAACATCTGGAGCTGGCGCACCGCATCGCCCAGCGTGGCCTGATCATCAGCGAATTTGCCCTGGGCACGCCGCCACTGACAGCGAATTTCCCCAGGCGCAACCGGCTGATCTCCGGCCTGAGCCAGGGCACGCTGGTGATCGAGGCGGCTTTGCATTCGGGCTCGCTCATCACAGCGCGGCTGGCCGCCGAGCAGGGCAAGGAGGTGTTTGCCATTCCCGGCTCTATCCACTCACAGCAGTCGCGCGGTTGCCACCTGCTCATCAAACAAGGCGCCAAACTGGTTGAGTCGGCGCAGGACGTGCTTGAAGAATTACAGCCGGCAGGCACGAAGTCGCTGGACTTGGCGGGTGGCAGTCAGCCCCAGCCAAGCCCCATGCCGGACGGTCCGCTGCTGCAGGCCATGGGCTTTGACGCCTGCAGTCTGGACGCCCTGCAGGCCCGTACCGGCCTGGCCACGGCCGAGTTGCAGGCGCAATTGTTGGTGCTCGAGTTGCAGGGCGAGTTGGCGCGCTTGCCCGGCGGTCAGTTTGTGCGCGTGGCCCAAGGCTGAGCTGGTCCGGTCACCGAAAACATGCGTTATATTGGCGACATATGTTTGAAGTGCTGGTGTACGTTTACGAAAATTATTGGCAGGGTGACGCTTGCCCGGAACCGCGCCAGTTGGGCCGCAAGCTGACCGCCGCCGGCTTTGAAGCCGACGAAATTGAGGCAGCACTGACCTGGCTCAGTGGCCTGCACGTGGCAGCCAACAACACCCGCGCCAGCGGCCTGAGCGAAGAAGCGGCCAGCCCGCGCCCTGAGCGTGCGGTGCTGCTGCAAGCCCAATCCCCCGACAGCCTGCGCGTTTACTCGGTGGCCGAGCAAGACCACCTGGGCGCCGAGACACTGGGCTTCGTGAGCTTTCTCGAATCTGCCGGCGTGTTGCCGCCGCACATGCGCGAGATCGTCATGGACCGCGCCATGGCCGCGCCCGGTGACCCGCTGGCCTTGGATGACCTGAAAATCATTGTGCTCATGGTGTACTGGAGCGTGGGCGAAGAGCCAGACGCGCTGGTGCTCGACGAACTGTGTGAAGATTCGGACCACCGCGTGGCGCATTGAACGCAGAGCGCTGAACCCATAAAAAAGCCCGCTCTAGAGCGGGCTTTTTTGATGCAGAGCCGTTGAAAAATCAGACGGTGGCGCCCGCATTCGGGTCGTTCGGGTCTTCGTCTTTCTTGCTGGTCGGCTTGATCAGGTCTTCGCGCTTGATGCCCAGCCACATGGCAATCGCCGCGGCCACAAACACCGAGGAATAAATGCCGAACAGGATGCCGATGGTTAGCGCCAGCGCAAAGTAGTACAGCGTTGGGCCGCCAAACAGCAGCATGGACAGCACCATGATCTGCGTAGAGCCGTGCGTGATGATGGTGCGGCTGATGGTCGAGGTGATCGCGTTGTCGATGATCTCCACCGTCTGCATCTTGCGGTAGCGCCGGAAGTTTTCGCGAATCCGGTCAAAGATCACCACCGACTCGTTGACCGAATAACCCAGCACCGCCAGCACCGCCGCCAGCACCGCCAGCGAGAACTCCCACTGGAAGAAAGCAAAAAAGCCCAGGATGATGATGACGTCATGCAAGTTGGCGATGATGGCCGCCACGGCGTATTTCCACTCAAAGCGAAACGCCAGGTAAATCATGATGCCGACCACCACCATGGCCAGCGCCTTGAGGCCGTCCTGCGCGAGTTCTTGGCCAACCTGCGGCCCGACAAACTCGGTACGTCGCAGTTCCACCTGCGCATCCTGCGCTTTGAGCGCTGCCATCACGCGATCACTTTGCTGGGCCGTGCTCACGCCTTTTTGTGCGGGTAGGCGGATCATCACGTCGCGCGCGGTACCGAAGGTTTGCACCTGCACATCGGCAAAGCCCAAGCCGGCGACGGTGCTGCGCACTTTGCCGACGTCAGCGGCTTGCGTGTAGCCCACTTCCATCACGGTGCCGCCGGTGAACTCGACCGACAGGTGCAGCCCGCGCGAAAACAGAAAGAATACCGCAAGCACAAAAGTGGCAAAGGAGATGACGTTGAAAATCAGGGCATGCCGCATGAACGGAATGTCCTTGCGGATTTTGAAAAATTCCATGGCAGGCTCTCGGTGGTCGGTTCGGGTTCAGTGGGACGAAGGCAGTGAGGGGCTGGCCGGCTTGTCGCCTGCTGCTGCCTCAGGCGCAGCGCGCCAGATGGTGCCGATCGAGACGGATTTCAGTTTTTTCTGCCGGCCGTACCAGAGGTTGACCAGGCCGCGCGAGAAGAACACGGCCGAGAACATGCTGGTCAGAATGCCGATGCAGTGCACCACCGCAAAGCCGCGCACCGGGCCCGAGCCGAAGGCCAATAGCGCCAGACCGGCGATCAGCGTGGTGATGTTCGAGTCCAAAATGGTGGCCCAGGCCCGGTCGTAGCCGACCTGAATGGCGGCTTGCGGCGAAGCGCCATTGCGCAGCTCTTCACGCACGCGCTCGTTGATCAGCACGTTCGAGTCAATCGCCATGCCCAGCGCCAGCGCCATGGCCGCCATGCCCGGCAGCGTCAGCGTGGCCTGCAGCATGGACAGCGCGGCGATCAGCAGCAACAGGTTCACGCCCAGTGCCAGGCCCGAGAAGAGGCCGAACAGCATGTAATAAGCGGCCATGAAAGCGACGATCACCAGAAAGCCCCAGGTCACGCTGGAAAAGCCCTTGGCAATGTTTTCCGCACCCAGGCTGGGGCCGATGGTGCGCTCTTCAATGATGTCCATGGGCGCGGCCAGCGAGCCGGCGCGCAGCAGCAGCGCCAGGTCATTGGCTTCGCTCACGCTCATGGTGCCGGAGATCTGGAAGCGGTTGCCCAGCTCACTTTGAATGACCGGCGCGGTCAGCACCTCGCCCTTGCCTTTTTCAAACAGCAGGATGGCCATGCGCTTCTTGACGTTTTCGCGGCTGACATCGCGCATGATGCGCCCGCCTTTGGCGTCCACCGTCAGGTCGACTTTGGGCTGCTGGCTCTGCGAGTCAAAGCCGGGCTGGGCATCGGTCAGGCTGTCGCCGGTCAGGATGACCTGCTTTTTGACGATGACCGGGCGGCCGTTGCTTTCCAGAAAGCGCTCGGAGCCGAAGGGCACGATGCCGCTGCCGCTTTCAGCGGCGCGGGCTTCGGCGCTTTCGTCCACCAGACGCATCTCCAGTGTGGCGGTGCGGCCCAGAATGTCTTTGGCCTTGGCCGTGTCCTGCACGCCGGGCAGCTGCACCACGATGCGGTCCAGGCCCTGCTGCTGGATCACCGGCTCGGCCACGCCCAGTTCGTTGATGCGGTTGTGCAGCGTGACGATGTTTTGTTTGAGCGCTTGCTCTTGCACGCTGCGTGCGGCCACGGGCTTGATGCCGGCCGTGAGCTTGAACTCGCTGCCTTCAGGCGCGGCGCTGGTCTGCAGGTCGGGGAACTGCTCCTGGATCAAACGGCTGGCGGCATCGAGCGTGGCCTGGTCGCGCACGCGTATCTCGATGCTCTGGCCGTTGCGGCTGATGCCGCCGTGGCGAATGTTTTTCTCGCGCAGCACCAGGCGCAGGTCACCGGCCAGTGACTCCGCCTTTTTGGTCAGCGCGGCTTGCATGTCCACTTGCAGCATGAAGTGCACGCCGCCGCGCAAGTCCAGGCCCAGGTACATGGGCTGGGCGTTCAGCGCAGTCAGCCAGGCCGGCGAGCGGGACAGCAGGTTCAGGGCCACCACATAAGTGGCTTCGGCCGGGTTCGGAATCAGTGCCTTTTGGATCGCGTCCTTGGCCTTGAGCTGGGTGTCCGTGGACGAAAACCGCGCGCGCACGGAGTTGCCGTCCAGGCTGACCTGGTCGGCCGTGAGGCCGACGTCCTTGAGGGCCTGCTCGACCCGGGCCACCGTGGCCGCGTCCACCTTGGTGGCCGTTTTCAGGCCGGAAACCTGAACCGCCGGGGCCTCGCCAAAAAAGTTGGGCAGCGTGTACAGCGCTGCCAGCAGCAAGGCGATGACGATGATGGCGTACTTCCAGACCGGGTAACGATTCATGGGGTGGTCTTCACAAGGAAAGAAAAACAGAAAGCGGGTACGGCCGGTGCACACAAGCAGCCGGCTGGGCCGGCGTGACGGCGCACCAGATGCCTGGCGGTGTGGCCGGGGGCCGGATTACTTGATCGTGCCTTTGGGCAAGACCTGGATGACGGCGCTGCGCTGCACCTGGACTTCAACGCCGGAGGAGATCTCCAGGCTCATGAAGCCTTCGCTCAGGCCGGTGACCTTGCCGAGCAAGCCGCCGGCAGTGGCGACTTCGTCACCCTTGGCCAGCGCATCAATCATGGCGCGGTGCTCTTTTTGCTTTTTCATCTGCGGGCGGATCATGACGAAGTACAGCACCACGAACATCAGCACAAGCGGCAGCATGCCGGTGAGCGAAGACATCATGTCGCCACCGGCGGCAGCTGCGGCGGGGGCGGTCTGGGCAAAAGCAGAAGAAATAAACACAGGCAACTCCAGATTCAGTGAAAAAAATCAGTGCAGCGCCGGGGCCAGAAGACCCGCCAGCCGCTGCTCAAAGGGCGTCCGATTGTATGCGCGGCCCCCGTCGGCCTTGCCCTGTCTGCCGGCTTGTAGGGCTATTGGCCTAAAGGCCCAGCATCAGTTGCAGGTTTTGCACCGCGGCGCCCGAAGCGCCCTTGCCCAGGTTGTCCAGGCGGGCGATCAGCACGGCATGGCGGTGTTCTTCGTTTCCAAACACGCGCAGTTCCATCCGGTTGGTGTCGGCCAGCGCTGTGGCGTCCAGCTTGCCGGACTCGCCTGCCGCTTCGACCGTGACCCAAGGGCTGCCCGTGTAGTGCGCGGCCAGGGCTTGCTCCAACTGTGCGGCCGTGGGTTTGCCGGGCAGCATGTCCAGATGCAGCGGCAACTCGACCAGCATGCCCTGGCGGAAATTGCCGACCGAGGGAATGAAGATGGGCCGGCGCGTCAGGCCCGTGTAGCGGGTGATCTCGGCCAGGTGCTTGTGCGCCAGACCCAGGCCATAGACTTCGAACAGCGGTGCGGTGCCGGCTTCGTAAGCCTCAATCATGCTGCGCCCGCCACCGGAGTAACCACTCACAGCCGGCAGACACAGCGGAAAGTCTGGGGGGATCAGCCCTGCGTCAATCAGTGGGCGGATCAGCGCGATGGCGCCAGTGGCGTAGCAACCGGGGTTAGAGACACGGCGCGCGCCTTGCACGGCAGCCTTCTGGCCGGGGGCCAGTTCGGGAAAACCAAAGACCCAACCGGCGGCGGTGCGGTGTGCGGTCGAGGCGTCAATGATCTTGGGGCCGGGCTGGCCGGTGGACTGGGCCATGGCGTCAATCATCGCCACGGTTTCGCGGGCGGCATCGTCATGCAGGCACAAGATAACAACATCCACACCGGCCATCAGGACGCGCTTGGCGTTGGCGTCCTTGCGCAGTTCGGGCGCGATGCTGACCAGCTCGATGCCGGCCAGGGTTTGCAGGCGTTCGCGGATCTGCAGGCCGGTGGTGCCGGCTTCGCCGTCGATAAAAACCTTGGCCATGGCGCTTGTTCCTGTTGAGTGGGGTGTTCTGAGCGCTGCTTCAGCGGGCCCGGGCAGGCCAAAGCGGCACGTAAGTTAGGCGCAATTATGGTGCAACGCAGCATGCTACAGTCATAAGCTGTTGAGTCCAGCACCCGCTGAAGTGACATTTTTGAGGATGTGCATGCTGCGCGCATGTCCAAATCAAGCTGCGCGGCGGGTCCCTCCATCACTGCTTTTCTGGAAGCTGCTTCATGAAAATTCACGAATACCAAGGCAAGGAAATCTTGCGCAATTTTGGCGTGCCTGTGCCGCGCGGCATCTCGGCCTTCACCGTTCAGGAGGCTGTAGAAGCCGCCCAGAAACTGGGCGGCCCGGTGTGGGTGGTCAAGGCACAGATCCATGCCGGTGGTCGCGGCAAGGGGGGCGGCGTCAAGCTGGCCCGCAGCATCGATGAAGTCAAAAAGCTGGCCAGTGAAATCCTCGGCATGCAGCTCATCACGCACCAGACCGGCCCCGAAGGCCAAAAGGTGCGCCGCCTCCTGATTGAAGAAGGCGCGGACATCAAGAAAGAATATTACGTATCGGCTGTGACCGACCGCGCGACGCAAAAAGTCGCCATGATAGTCTCCAGTGAAGGTGGTATGGACATCGAGGAAGTGGCGCATTCCACCCCAGAGAAAATCATCACCGACTTCGTCGATCCGGCCGCCGGCCTGACCACGGCGCAAGCCCAAAAGCTGGTGGCCGGCATTGGTGTGCCCGCAGCCTCGCAGGCCCAGGCCATCGATGTGCTGCAAAAGCTCTACAAGGTCTACATGGAGACCGACGCTTCGCTGGTTGAGATCAACCCGATGATCCTCGAGGGCAATGGAAACATCAAGGCGATTGACGCGAAGTTCAACTTCGACCCGAACGCGCTGTTCCGCCACCCCGAAATCGTCGCTTACCGCGACCTGGACGAAGAAGACCCGGCTGAAGTTGAGGCTTCCAAGTTTGATCTGGCTTACATCAGCCTGGACGGCAACATCGGCTGCCTGGTCAACGGCGCTGGCCTGGCCATGGCCACCATGGACACCATCAAGCTGTTTGGCGGCGAGCCGGCCAACTTTCTGGACGTCGGCGGTGGCGCCACGGCCGAGAAGGTCACCGAAGCCTTCAAGATCATGCTCAAGAACCCGGAAGTCAAAGGCATTCTGGTCAATATATTCGGCGGCATCATGAAGTGCGACACCATTGCCGAAGGCGTGATCTCCGCCTGCAAGGCCGTGAACCTGTCGGTTCCGCTGGTGGTGCGCATGAAGGGCACTAACGAAGACCTCGGCAAGAAAATGCTGGCCGACTCCGGTTTGCCCATCATTGCTGCGGACACCATGGCTGAAGCGGCGACGAAGATCGTCGCCGCTGTCAAATAAGCCAGGCCCCCCGTCTACCGATCAGGAAAACTCATGTCGATCTACATCAACAAAAATACCAAAGTCATCACGCAAGGCATCACCGGCAAGACCGGCCAGTTCCACACGCGCATGTGCCGTGACTACGCGAATGGCAAAAACTGCTTTGTGGCGGGCGTCAACCCCAAGAAAGCCGGCGAAGACTTCGAAGGCATCCCGATTTTCGCCAACGTGAGCCAGGCCGCCCAGGCCACGGGTGCCACGGTATCGGTGATCTATGTGCCGCCTGCCGGCGCAGCGGCCGCCATATGGGAAGCTGTTGAAGCCAACCTGGACCTGGCGATCTGCATCACCGAAGGCATTCCCGTTCGCGACATGCTCGAAGTACGCAACCGCATGAAAGCCAAGGAAGCCGCCGGCGGCAAGCGCACGCTGCTGCTCGGCCCCAACTGCCCCGGCCTGATCACGCCTGAAGAAATCAAGATCGGCATCATGCCCGGCCACATTCACCGCAAGGGCCGTATCGGTGTGGTCTCGCGCTCCGGCACGCTGACTTACGAAGCCGTGGCGCAGCTCACCGAAATCGGTCTGGGCCAGTCCAGCGCCGTCGGCATTGGCGGCGACCCGATCAATGGCCTCAAGCACATCGACGTGATGCGCGCCTTCAATGAAGACCCGGACACCGACGCCGTCATCATGATTGGCGAAATCGGCGGCCCCGA
>JBIKHR010000294.1:0-3749 GCA_044362035.1 Polaromonas sp.
GCCAGTTGATTGCCCACCTGTGCAAGACCCGCAACGTGCGCGCCGGCAGCGTGATCGGTTCGGGCACGGTCAGCAACCCGGGCGTTGAAAGCCAGGGCCAGACTGACTGGCCCAAAGGCTACAGCTGCATCGCCGAAAAGCGTGCCATCGAAATCATCCAGGACGGCCAGCCGAAAACGGCTTACATGAAGTTCGGCGACACCATCCGCATCGAGATGAAGGATCAGGACGGGCACGCCCTGTTCGGTGCGATCGACCAGAAAATCGCGTCCATGCGCGCGCCGGCTAGTGGTCGTAAACCGACTCCAGCGACCTGAAGCCCTTGATCTCTATCGGGTTGCCGAAGGGGTCAAAAGAGAACATCGGTCACTGCTAGCCCGGCTGCCCTTCAAAGCGGCAATGCGGCGGCACGATGAAGTCTGTGACAGCCGCTTGCTGCCATGCTCTGCCAGTCGGGCAGCGCCAGCACCAGGCCGAAATGCAGCATCGGCACCATGTGCCCGCCCACGCGACCGGTGCGCTCGGTTTTCAAGGGCGTGCCCAGTTGCCGCGACAGTTGGTGACCGGCAAAGTCAAAGTCCACCCAGGTGTCGGTGCAGCCCAGCACATCCACCTAAAAACGACGGGCCACCTGCAAGTCGGTGACGTTGAAAAAAATGGAAGAGGCTTTTCATGAGGCCGAGCTTAGTAAAAGCGGTTGACGCCCCATGCCGGCACTGCACAATGGGGCCACCGTGCTGGCATCAACCCCCTGGAGATATCATGAGCGACTCTGAGAAGGCCACTTTCCCCGACTTCGGCAAGCTGGTGCCGGGCTTTGATTTTCTGAAAAACCTGACTGGTCAAGCCTCCGCCAGCGCGCCGCCGGGCATGCCCGGTATGCCTGGTATGGCCCAGCTCGGCGGCTGGGTGGCGCCCACCCTGAACGTAGAAGAGCTCGACAAGCGCATCACCGAGCTCAAGGCCGTGCAGTTCTGGCTGGACCAGAATGCCAGCGCCCTGAAGGCCACCATCCAGGCGCTTGAGGTGCAAAAAATGACCCTCGTCGCTTTGCAGGGCATGAACGTCAACATGAACGAAATGGCTCAGGCTTTCACCGCCCGCATGCCCGGCGCTGCGGCCGCCGCGCCGACCCCGGCACCAGCTCCTGCGCCCGCACCGTCCCCTGCGGCAGCGCCGGCAGCGGCCGAGGCCGCCCCCCCAGAAGCCGACAGCGCAGCCAAGCCCGCCGGGAGCGCCGGCGCGGTAGACCCGCTGCAATGGTGGGGCGCGCTGACGCAGCAGTTTCAGCACATCGCCAGCGCGGCGATGAAAGACGCGGGGGCACGCAACCCGATTGATGCGGCCCTGCGCCAGGGCAAGCCGGCAGCCAAAACCGGCGCGCCGGCCAAGACGCCGGCTAAACGTTCGGTGAAACGCACGGTCAAAGCCAAGGCCAAGCCTGCAAGCAAAACCAAGGCCAAAGCCCAACCCGCCGCCAGCGCCAAGGCCCCGGTGCCCGCCCGCAAAGCGGCCCCGCGCAGCCGGTGAAACTGTTTCCCTACGGACACGCCACGCATCCGCAGTGGCCCATGGCCGCCGCGCTGGTGCTGGCGCAGTTGCGCGCCCACATGGCGCTGCCGGGCTACGCCAGCGCGCCGACGCTGGCGCTGCTCTACATCACCGACCACTATGCCGCGCAGGCGCAAGACATCCTGGACCACCTGAGCGCCGAGCTGCCCGAGGTGACCGACTGGAGCGGCACGGTGGGCGTGGGCATCGCATCCAACAACGTCGAGTACTTTGACGAGCCGGCATTGGCCGTCATGCTGTGCGACCTGCCGGCTGCGCAGTACCGTGTGTTTTCGGGCGTGACCCCGTTGCCGTTGGCCGCCCGCTTCAAGGCGCACACGGCGCTGGTGCATGCCGACGCTGCCACGCCCGACCTGGCTGAACTGATCGAAGAAATGGCTGCGCGCACCGACAGCGGCTATGTGTTCGGCGGCCTGTCGGCCAGCCGCACAAGCGCCATGCAGTTTGCCCTCAGCGGGCACGGCAACCTCAAGGGCCAGGGCGCGGCCGGCGGCGTTTTCAGTGGCGGCCTGAGTGGCGTAGCCTTTGCCCGCGCCACCGTGGACGGCCCGCTGGGCGAAGGCTCGGGCAGCTTGGGGCTGATGTCCCGCGTGACGCAGGGTTGCCGGCCGGTGTCCGGTAATTACCGCGTCACCGCCTGTGAAAACAATGTCATCACCGGCCTGAACGACCAGCCGGCGCTGGAAGTCATGCTGGGCGACCTGGATATCTCGCTCGATGATCCGAAAGAAGCCATCGACAAAGTGCGCCGCACCTTGGTGGGCCTGAGCCGCGATGCGCATGGCCTGTCTGACGGCACAGTGCGCCACGCCGGTCAGTTTGGCGCTGACGTGCTGGTGCGCCACCTGATCGGCCTGGACCCGTCGCGCAAGGGCATCGCCATTGCCGACGTGCCTGAAGTCGGCATGACACTGGCGTTTTGCGAGCGGCATGCGGCCGCGGCGCGGTCGGATCTGGTCCGCATCTGCGCTGAAATCCGTGAAGAGCTCGAACCGCAGGAAGTCAGCGCTGAGGTGGCCCAGGCGCTGGGCGCCGGCGAGGCCAATTCAGCGCCGCACCCGGCGCGCGGCATTGCGGGGGCGGTTTATGTGAGTTGCAGCGGCCGCGGCGGCCCGCACTTTGGCGGGCCGAGTGCCGAGCTTCAGATCATCCGGCGCGCGCTGGGAGATGTGCCCCTGGTCGGTTTTTTTGCCGGTGGCGAGATCGCCCGCAGCCATGTGTACGGCTATACCGGCGTGCTGACCGTCTTCACCGCCACCTGATGCCGTGAAGAGAGAACCGCCGCCAGCGTCAGCGCCCAGCCACCAGTTCGCCTTGCTGGGCCAGCGGCGCTTTGCGCCTTTTTTCTGGACGCTGGTGTGTGGCGCGGCCAACGACAACCTGTTCAAGTTCGCTTTCACTGTGCTGGTGACTTACCAGCTCAGTGTCAGTTGGTTGCCGCCGTCGCTGGCGGGGCTGATCATCGGCGCGCTGTTCATCTTGCCCTTTGTGCTTTTTTCTGCCACCAGCGGGCAGCTCACCGACAAGCATGACAAGAGCCGCATGATCCGCCTGGTGAAGAACTTGGAGATCGGCATCATGTTGCTGGCCGCGGCCGGTTTTTTGGCCACTGGTGACTGGCTCGTTTGGCAGGTGCCGCTGTTGCTGGCCTGCACTTTTTTGATGGGCCTGCATTCCACCTTGTTCGGGCCGGTCAAGTTTGCGTACCTGCCGCACGCGCTGCACGAACCTGAGCTGATGGGCGGCAACGGCATGGTCGAGATGGGCACCTTTGTGGCGATCTTGCTGGGCAATGTGGCCGGTGGTTTGCTGATCGCGCTGCCCGGCGTGGGCGCCGCCAGTGTGGCCGGTGCCTGTCTGGCGCTGGCGCTTGCCGGGCGCGTTGCGGCGCAGTTCATTCCGGCCGCGCCGGCCAGTGACCCGGGCTTGCGCATCAACTGGAACCCCTTGAGTGAAACCTGGCGCAATTTGCAACGCGCGCACGCCGACCCGGTGGTGTTTCGCGCCCTGATCGGCATCAGCTGGATGTGGTTTTTTGGCGCGGTGTTTTTGAGTCAGTTCCCGGGCTTTGCCAAAGAAGTGCTGCACGGCAACGAGCAGGTCGCCTCGCTCTTGCTGGTGGTGTTTTCCATCGGCATCGCCATTGGGTCGCTGCTGTGCGAGGTGCTGGGCCGCCG
>JBIKHR010000052.1:0-12295 GCA_044362035.1 Polaromonas sp.
CGCCGATGTTCCTTTTTTCCTGTGCGGCAGCCATGCCTGGGTCGAGGGCATTGGCGAGCAACTCACCCCCATGAGCTTGCCGCCCGCCCGCTTTGTGGTGGTGAAACCGGCAGCCGGGCTGTCCACACCGGCCATTTTTGGCTCTCCCGAGCTCAAAAGAGACACTAAAACTGCTACAATGCTAGGCTTTGCTGCAAATAAAAAAGGCCGTGTTTACGGATTCGGCCGGAACGACTTGCAGCCGGTTGCCGAGAAGCTCTGCCCGTCGCTGGGTCAGTCAATTGACTGGCTTGCGTCGCACGGCCTTCAAGGCCGGATGACCGGCTCTGGGAGTTCAGTTTTTGCGCAAATGCCTCACGACATGACGCTTTCAGACGCCCCCGGCGACTGGCTCGTCAGGCAGTGCGGCAATCTGGAGGCACACCCTCTGGCCGGTTGGTAAACTCCGGCTCAAGGACATGTTTCCTAGCGACGATTGATAGGTTTGTGGTTGAAGTCTTGGGGCCGTTAGGCTCTTTGGCAACAACGATGGACCTGTGTAGGGGTGTCGCCAAGTTGGTTAAGGCACCGGATTTTGATTCCGGCATTCGCAGGTTCGAATCCTTCCACCCCTGCCAAATTTATTTGGCCTTTGCCGCGGACTTTGACACGAAGTCCGGGCAACGGCCTTTTGCTCAGTGTCTTTGAATTGTGGTTTCAGGCATTGCGCAGCATGTGTTTTTAGTGCGTTTTTTGCTTTTTCATCGCTTCACTGCCAAACACCGCTGGACCTCACATGCTCGCGCACAACCCCGACTTCATGGTTTTCACCGGCAATGCAAACCCTAGCATGGCCCAGGAAATCGCCCACAACCTCGGCATTTCATTGGGCGCGGCCCACGTTGGACGCTTCTCGGACGGTGAAGTCACAGTTGAAATCCAGCAAAACGTGCGCGCACGTGAAGTCTTTGTGGTGCAGTCCACGTGCGCTCCGACCAACGACAACCTGATGGAACTGCTGATCATGGTGGACGCGCTCAAACGCGCATCCGCAGAACGCATTTCCGCCGTCATTCCCTACTTTGGCTACGCCCGCCAGGACCGCCGTCCACGCTCTGCCCGTGTGCCCATCACCGCCAAGGTGGTCGCCAACATGCTGCAAACCGTGGGCGTGTCGCGCGTTCTGACCATGGACCTGCATGCCGACCAGATCCAGGGATTTTTTGACATTCCCGTTGACAACATCTACGCCTCGCCCGTCTTGCTCGGCGACCTGCGTCAGAAAAATTACAACGACCTGATGGTGGTCTCTCCGGACGTGGGTGGCGTGGTGCGCGCACGCGCGCTGGCCAAGCAGCTCGGTTGCGACATGGCCATCATCGACAAGCGCCGGCCCAAGGCCAACGTGTCTGAAGTCATGCACGTCATCGGCGACATCGACGGCCGCAACTGCGTCATCATGGACGACATGATCGACACCGCCGGCACGCTGGTCAAAGCCGCTGAGGTGCTGAAGGAACGCGGCGCCAAAAAAGTTTACGCCTACTGCACGCACCCGATTTTTTCGGGCCCTGCCATCGACCGCATAGCCAAGGGAGACGCACTCGACGAAGTGGTGGTGACCAACACCATCGCCCTGACCGAGACCGCCATCGCCTGCAAGAAAATCCGCCAACTCTCCGTGGCCCCGCTGATCGCAGAAACGATACAGCGCATTGCCAAAGGTGAGTCGGTCATGAGTTTGTTCTCGGATCAGGACAACCTGTTCTGACCTGAGACAAAAAGCGGGCGGTGCTTTCGGGCACGGCCTTTCACATCACGAGGCGCGCTGGTCGCGGCCTGCCTCTTCAGGAGTATTTATATGAATTTCGTCGCTTTTGAGCGCACATTGCAGGGTACGGGTGCGAGCCGCCGTCTCCGCATTACCGGCCGCACGCCCGGCATCGTTTACGGCGGCGCAGGCCAGCCCTTGCTGATCGAGATCGATCACAATGCGCTGTTCCACGCCATCAAGAAAGAAGCATTTCACGCGTCCATCCTCGACATGGAACTCGCCGGCAAGACACACAAAGTGTTGCTGCGCGACCTGCAAATGCACCCTTTCAAGCAGCAGATCCTGCACATCGACTTCCAGCACGTCGATGCCACGACCCGCATGACGGTCAAAGTGCCTTTGCACTTCAGTGGTGAAGAAAATTCGCCAGCCGTCAAAGCAGATGGCTGCCTGGTCAACCACGTGATGACCGAGCTGAGCATCTCCTGCTTCCCTGCAGACATTCCTGAATTCATCGCCGTTGATCTCAGCGGCATGAAAAAAGGCTCGTCGTTGCACGTCAAGGACATCACCCTGCCAAAAGGCGTGAAGTTCGTGGTCAAGGGCCAGGAAAACCCCGTGCTGGCATCTGCCACGGCCATCGTCGAGGAAGCCCCGGCCGAAGCAGCACCTGCTGCCGATGCCAAGGACGCCAAAGATGCCAAAGGCGGCAAACCTGCCGCCAAAGCGCCAGCCGCCAAGAAGTAAGCTCTCTCAGAGCCCCGCCTCACGGCCCGCGGCCCATACCTTCGCAAGAGGGTGTGGGCCGTTTTCATGAAGGGCAGGCGTTACAGTCCTGCAAGGCGCCTGCCCCGGCTTCGCATCCGGAAACACTGTTTTTTTCTACACGCATGATCAAACTCTTTGTCGGCCTGGGCAACCCGGGCGCTGAATACGAAGCCACCCGGCACAACGCCGGTTTCTGGTGGGTTAATGCGCTGGCACGCGAGCTGAAAGTAAGCCTGGTGCTCGACAAAAGTTACCACGGCGTGGTGGCGCGCAGCACCGTTCTGGGCCAGACGCTGTGGCTGCTGGAGCCGCGTACCTTCATGAACCTGTCGGGCAAATCTGTTGGCGCGCTCGCCCGTTTTTTCAAGATCAAACCCGAAGAGATATTGGTCGCGCATGACGAGTTGGACATCGTGCCGGGCCAGCTCAAGCTCAAGTTTGGCGGCAGCCATGCCGGCCACAATGGCCTGCGCGACATTCATGCTCAGTTGGGCAGCGCCGACTACTGGCGCCTGCGCATCGGCGTGGGCCACCCAGGCGTCAAGTCTGAAGTGGTGAACTGGGTGCTGCAAAAGCCTTCGCAAGAGCACCGCATCGCCATTGAAGACGCGGTGGCGCGCAGCCTGAAGGCGGTACCGATGCTGATCGGCGGCGATATGGAAAAAGCCACCATGCTGATTCATACGCATGCACCTGTGCGCCCCAAGCCGCCGCGCAAGCCGGAGGCCGGGGATGCGCCCCTGCCGCCGGTGTCCCAGGGCGACTCCAAAAAAGTGGAATAAAGCGCCCGCCTGAAAGGCCGGACCGCCCGGAGCGGCCCAAAGCGAGTCAGCGCGACTCAGGGTGTGGTGGACGCGCCGGCCGCCAGACCGGCTTGCAGGCGATGGTATTTTTCCATCAGGGTTTCGCGGCTTTCGATGTGCTGCGGATGAATGGGAATGCACGCCACCGGGCAGACCTGCACGCACTGGGGCTCGTCAAAATGCCCGACGCATTCGGTGCATTTGTGCGGATCGATCTCGTAGATCTCCTTGCCCATGTAAATCGCCTGGTTAGGGCATTCGGGCTCGCAGACGTCGCAGTTGATGCACTCGTCGGTGATCAAAAGGGCCATGTCAGCCGCCTCGCACAGGGGCGTGGGCTGTGCGCAAGGCCGTGGCCACAGCGGGGCTGACCATCTGGGACACATCGCCACCGAGCTTGCTGATCTCGCGCACCAGCGTGCTGCTGATGCATTGCAAAGGCGCATCCGGCAGCAAGAACACCGTCTCGACCTGCGGGCGCAGTTTGCGATTCATGGCGGCCATCTGCGCTTCGTAGTCAAAATCGGTGAGGTTGCGCACGCCGCGCACCACGGCGCTGGCCTGCTGCTGCGCGCAAAAGTCCATGATCAGCCCGTCAAAGGGCAGCACGCTGATGCGCTCGGCCTCTGCCAAACCCTGCACCGCCTGCTCGACCTGGCGCACGCGCTCGTCCAGGCTGAACAATGTTTTTTTGTGATGCGCCACAGCGACCGCAATCACCAGCCGGTCAAACAGCCCGCCGGCGCGGCGCACCACGTCTTCGTGCCCCAGCGTGAAGGGGTCAAAGGTGCCGGAATACACCGCGCAACGGAGGACAGAAAGAGGCTGGGCCATGGGCGCGATTATGCCGGTAGCGCCTGGCTCAGGCAGCGAAAGCGCCCTGCCGCGCCAGCAGGTGGAAATGGACGGCGCCAGCCTTGCTGCTGCGGTAAATCTCCAGCCCCAGCGGTGCAAGTTCCTCGGCGGTCCACAGACGCGGCGCTTCCAGGTAAATCAGGCCCTGCGGGGCGATGACATCGGCGGCCGCCTTGAGGGCGGGCTCAAACAGGTTGGACTCGAAGGGCGGGTCAATGAAGACCAGTTGCATCGAGCCAGGGCTTTGCCGCCGCAACAGACCCACGCCGTCGCCGCGCTCAACGCGCACAGCCGACGCCTGCAGGCGCTCTTGCCAGGCCTTGAGCTTGAGCGCCAGCTGCGGGTCTTGCTCGCACAGCAGCACCTCGGCAGCGCCGCGTGAAGCGGCTTCAAAACCGAGCGCGCCGGTACCGGCAAAAATGTCGATGCAGCGCCAGCCGGTCAGGTCCTGGCCCAGCCAGTTGAACAGGGTTTCACGCACGCGGTCGGGCGTCGGGCGCAGGCCCGGCTTGTCGGGCACCGGCAATTTGGTGCGTTTGTAAAGCCCGCCGATGATGCGGACCTCGCCGGGCAAGGCCTTGTGGTGGCGTGGCCCAGGCTTGGCCTTCGCTTTGAGCGAAGGCGCGGCTTGGGTTTCTGAACGCGGCCTCATGCGCCGGCCCCCAGCACCACGGTGACCATGCGTTCGGGTTGCAGCTTGCGGGCAAACGCCGCCTTGATGTCGGCCGCGGTGATTTTTTCAACCTGGGCGGTCCAGGTGTCGAGGTAGTTCAGGGGCAAGTTGTTCCAGGCGATGTTGGCGACGTTGTCGAGAAGTTTGGCATTGCTGTCGATGCGCAGCGCAAACCCGCCCACCAGATTGTCCTTGGCGGCCTTGAGTTCGGTCTCCGTCGGGCCGTCAGCCACGAATTTTGCCAGCACCGCGCGCGCCACCTCGACCGCCTGCGCCGCCTGGTCCGGCCGGGTCTGCAAACCGATGGTGAAAGCGCCGGCGTGCAGGCCGGGGGCAAAGTAGCTGTAGACGCTGTAGGTCAGGCCGCGCTTTTCACGCACCTCACTGGTCAGGCGCGAGACAAAGCCGCCACCGCCCAGCGTGTAGTTGCCCACCGTGAGCGCAAAAAAATCCGGGTCTGAGCGCTTGTAGCCGGGCTGGCCGATCAGCACATGCGCCTGCGCCGACTCAAAAGCAATCGCCCGAGTCACGGGCGCACGCAAGGGGGCAACTTCGGCCACCGGCGGCAGGGCCTCGCAGCGCGCAGCGTCCCGCTGCGGCAATCGGGCCAACAGCGCCTTCACCAGCGCATCGGCCTGCGCACGCGTGACATCGCCAACCAGGCTGACCCTGGCGCGGCAGGGCTCGACAAAGCGTGCATAAAACTGCCGCATGTCGGCCACCGAAATGCGCGCCAGCGAAGCCTCGGTGGTGTCATAGCCGTAGGGATGGGCGCCATAAACCGCCGCCGCAAAAGCCTTGCTCGCCAGCGTGGCCGGCCGGGTGTTGGCTTCGCGAATCGCCGCACTGATGCGCGCCCGTTCTTCGGTCCAGATAGCCTCGGGAAAGGCCGGCTCGCCCAATTGCCGAGCGGCCAGCGCCACGGCCTGGGGCAGCAGGTCGGGGTAACTGAGCGTTCGCAGCGCAAAACTCAGACGGTCTGCGCTGGCGCTGACCGTCAGGCCGGCGCCCAGGTCGGCCCAGGCTTCGCTGAGCTGGTTTTCATCCAGGGCGGGCTGCCCTGCCCGCGCCGCCAGCCCCTTGCGGTTCATGCGCGAGACGATGGTGGCCAGGCCCGCCTTGTCGGCCGGGTCGCGGCGGTCACCGGCGTCAAAGTCAAGCTGCACGTCCAGCATCGGGATGCCGTGGCTCTCGACCAGGTAGACCTTGGCACCACTGGGCTGGGTCCAGTGCTGGATCGGCAAGGCCGCCCAGGCGCTGTGGGCCAGCAGGGCCAGCGACAGGGGCAAAACGACGTTGCGCAGCATACGGCCAGCGCTTTGTGAAATCAACATAACAGTGCTTTCAAGCTCAGTGGCGGGAACCCAGCGCGGGCACGCGGGGCTTGCGGTTCGGGTCCGGGGCTTGCGGCACCAGGGTCGCCTGCGTCAGCTGGTCATCGCCAAAGTAGCGCGCCGCCACGGCCTGCACTTCCTCGGGCGTGACGGTGCGCAAGCGCGCCACCAGCCGGGCGTTGCCGTCCAGCCCGAAGCCGTTGATCCATTGGCTGCCCAACTCGCGGGCCTGGCTGAAGATGGCGTCAAGCTTGTAGGTTTCGGCCGCCACCCACTGGGTTTTGACGCGCTGCAGCTCAGCCGGGCTGACGCCTTCACGGGCGATCTTGCTGATCTGCTGGCGCAACGCCTCGCGCACCTGGCTGGCCGTCTTGCCTTCGGCCGGCACGCCGTCGAGCACAAAGACCTGCGGGCCGCGACCCATCAAGCCGTTGTACGCACCCGCGCTGTCGGCCACCCGGTCGGGCCCCTGCGTCAAGGCACGGTCCAGGCGGGCACCGCTGTAGCCGTCGAGCACGGCAGACAACACGGTCAGGGCCAATGCATCGCGGCTGGCTGCCGATGCGGCGGCCGGTGCGTCCGCCAGGCCGCTGGCGTCGAGTTGCGGCACCTTGAACAACAGGCTGACATAGGCCTGGCTGGCGCTGGCCTTGTGCTCTAGCTGGCGCAGGCCGGCTTGCGCCGGCTCGGTGCGCGGCTTGCGCGCCGGCGTCACGCCGGCGGGAATGCGCCCATAGTATTTGTCGGCCAGCGCGCGCACCTGCGCCACATCCACATCGCCGGCAATCACCACGGCGGCATTGCCGGGCACATACCACTGGCGGTAAAAGCTGCGCAGATCGGCCGAGGTCATGGCATCCAGGTCGCTCATCCAGCCGACGATGGGTCGGCGGTAAGGTGCTGCCGTGAAAGCGTTGGCGTAGGCAAACTCGTAGAGCTGCGAGCGGGGGGCGTCTTCGGTGCGCAGCCGGCGCTCTTCCTTGACGACTTCGATTTCGCGCTTGAACTCCTCGTCATCCCATTGGGTGTTGGCAAAACGGTCGGCCTCGAGCTGCATCACCTCTTCAAGGCGGACGGCGGGAATCTGCTGGTGATAGGCGGTGGCATCGCGGCTGGTGAAAGCGTTGTCGCGCCCGCCCAGCGCTGCGATACGGCGCGAAAACTCGCCCGGCTTGAGCGTGGGCGTGCCCTTGAACATCATGTGCTCCAGCGCATGGGCCACGCCTGAATTTCCATCCACCTCATCCATCGAGCCCACCCGCACCCACAGCATGTGCGCCACCGTGGGCGCGCGGCGGTCGGGCTTGACGATCAGCGTCATGCCATTGGCCAGCGTGAACTGCTGCGCCAGCACGCCGGGCGCCGGGCTTTGCGCGATGGCGCCAGACGCGGCCAGGCAAAGGCCGCACAGCAGCGACAGGACTTGGCGGGTCAGGCGGGTGGCGGCCGGACGGTCTTGAGGGAGAGGATAAAAATCAGGCATCAGGGGCAGGCAGTTCGTCATGGTGAATGCAAATGTAGCTGGCGCGGGGTGTTTCATAGAATAGCCTGAGATCAAAGACCCCAACATGTTCAGCTTCTTCAAGAAAAAACGCCCCCCCACCGAGCCCGAGCTACCAACGCCAGAGCGCCAAGCGCCGCCTGATGCGTCGGCCTCTGGCACAGCGCCGGCCTTAACGCCTGCCGTCGCGTCTGCCGGCCTCATCGGCAGCGCTTTGGGCATGCCGATTGCCGTTGCGGTCCCGGCGGCAGCCCCGGGTCGCGAACGCTGGCTGAGCAAACTCGCCGCCGGCCTGCGCAAGACGGGCACCAGCATTTCAAGCGTTTTCACCGGCACGCACATCGACGAAGCGCTTTACGAAGACCTGGAGTCGGCGTTACTGATGGCGGACGCCGGCGTCAGCGCCACCCAATACCTGCTCGACGATGTGCGGCGCCGCGTCAAAGACAGCGGCGTGACGCACCCGGTGGCCGTCAGGAACGCCCTGACCGAGTCCCTGGCGCTGCTGCTCAAGCCGCTTGAAAAACCCCTGCTGATTGGCGAATTTGTGCCCACCGTGATCATGGTGACCGGCGTCAACGGCGCGGGCAAGACCACCTCGATCGGCAAGCTCACCCGGCACCTGGCCAACGAAGGCGCTTCGGTGCTGCTGGCCGCCGCCGACACTTTCCGGGCCGCGGCGCGCGAGCAGCTGACCGTCTGGGCCGACCGCAACACCGTCGAGATCGTCAGTCAGGAAGGCGGCGACCCGGCGTCTGTGAGCTTTGACGCCGTGAGCGCCGGCAAGGCGCGCGGCAAAGACGTGGTGCTGGTGGACACCGCCGGGCGCCTGCCCACCCAGTTGCATCTGATGGAAGAGCTGAAAAAAATCAAACGCACCATCGCCAAGGCCGGCGGTCAGGGCATCGGCACGCCGCCGCATGAAATCCTGCTGGTGATCGACGGCAACACCGGCCAGAACGCGCTGGCGCAGGTCAAGGCGTTTGACGAGGCGCTGCAACTCACGGGCCTGATCGTCACCAAGCTGGACGGCACGGCCAAGGGCGGCGTGCTGGCCGCCATTGCGCTGTGGTCCCGCGAGCGCGCCAAGGCGCACCCGGACTGGCCCAACGTACCGGTGTACTTCATTGGCGTGGGCGAGAAGGTGGAAGACCTGGAAACCTTCCGCGCCCGCGAGTTCGCCCAAGCTCTGCTGAGCTGAGCCGACTGGGTCTGCCGCATGCTGGACCGTTTTGCACTGCGCTGGCTGGAGCCCCTGGTGTCGCCGCTGGCGCAGCAGCTGGTGCGGCGCGGCATCAGCGCCGACCAGATCACGCTGGCCGGCTTTGCCATCGGTTTGCTGGCGGCGGCCTTGATTGCGCAGCGCGCATACCTGACGGGTCTGGCGCTGCTGCTGCTGTCCCGGCTGTGCGACGGTCTCGACGGCGCGGTGGCCCGGCAGACCCGCTGCACGGACCGCGGCGGCTTTCTGGACATCACGCTGGACTTCATTTTTTATGCCGCCATCGTGCTGGCCTTTGCCGTCGCCGAGCCTGCGACCAACGCGCTGCCTGCGGCGGTCTTGCTGGCCGGCTTCATGGGCACCGGCAGCAGTTTTCTAGCCTTTGCCGTGATCGCCACCAAACGCCAAATGGCCAGCACCGTTTATCCGGCCAAGTCGTTTTATTTTCTGGGCGGGCTGACGGAAGGCACTGAAACGCTGTTGTTTCTGACCATGATGTGCCTGTGGCCCGCACAATTTGCACTGCTGGCCTGGGTGTTTGCCGGGCTGTGCGCCGTGACCACCGCCACGCGTTTATGGTGGGGCTGGAAAACATTTGCATGAGCCGCGTCTGCGCCAGGACTGGCCCCGGGTCTGGCTTGAAATATCACCCGTGAACCTCATCTTTACTCTTCGTCCCGACCGCCGACTCGTTTTTTGAAAGATTTGCATTGCCAATTTTCAGCCGCCTCATCCAAGTCCTCATGCGCCTGACCCTGGGCGTGTTTGCTGCCGTGGCCGTGCTCAGCCTGCTGGCTCTGGGGCTGGTGATGCTGCTGCTGGCCCTGTTGCGCGCACTGGTCACCGGCCAGCGCCCGGCAGCCGTGACGGCCTTCAGCCGCTTCCGGCAGTTTTCCGGGCAGCAGATGGCCGGGCGCTGGGGCGGCGCGCACAACGCAGCTGACGGTGCAGAAGCATCGCCTGTGCGCACGGGCGCTGAGCGCCAGCGCAATGGCGTCGATGATGTGGTGGACGTCGAAGTGCGTGAAATCCCCGACCACCGGCCGCCGCGCTGAAGCGCGCCAGGCCAGTACGTTCTGCGGACCCTAGGGTAATCCGCCTGTTCCGCGTTTGTCATTGAATGTACAAAATGCGCCTGCGCTTGTGTGCCTGCGCATCATTTTTAAACTTCTTTGCGGACGACGATGACTTTGAACACTTTCAGAACTGCCGGACTCACCCTTTTGGCGCTGATGACTTGGTTGCCAGCCAGCCAAGCCCAAACTTGGGAGCCGGCCAAAAACGTCGAAATTGTGGTTTATGCAGCGCCCGGCGGGAGCAACGACAAGACAGCACGTGCCATTGAAAAGGCCGTCGGCAGCAAAAAGCTGATCAACTCGACCATGACTGTGGTCAACAAAACCGGTGGCGGCGGCAACATCCAGCTGAACTACATGACTCAGCATGCCGGTGATGCGCACTACCTGATGATCACCACGCCCACCCTGCTGGCCAACCACATTACCGGCAGCAGTACTCAAAACCACAAGGATTTCTCGCCGATCGCCTCCATGATCAACGACTTCTCTGTCTTCGCCGTCAACGCAGAATCCCCGCTGAAGACCGGCAAAGACGTCATCGACCGCCTCAAGGCCAATCCCCGCTCGGTGTCGATTGGTTTTGCCGGCGCACTGGGCGGCCACAACCATGTCGCTGCCGGACTGCTGATGAAGGGCATTGGCGGCGAAGCCAAGGCCTTGAAAGTGATCGCTTTCAAGGGCTCGTCCGAGGCCCTGACTGCGCTGATGGGCGGCCACATCGACATGGTGGTCACCGCCGCGGGCAACGTCAGCTCGCACATGGCCGCCGGCAAACTGCGCGCCGTGGGCGTGGCCTCTAGCCAGCGCCTGTCGGGCGACTTTGCCAAGATCCCGACCTGGAAAGAACAAGGCGTTGATGTGGTGTGGGGCAACTGGCGTGCGGTCATGGGACCCAAAGGCATGACGCCCGCGCAAGTGGCCCGCTGGGAAGGTGTTTTGCGTCAGGTGGTGCAAACCCCCGAATGGCAAACAGACCTGGAGAAAAATTTCTGGACCAACGACTTCACCGTCGGTGAAGCCTTCAAGAAAGACCTGGACAAGGACTACGCCGCCATGAAGGCCGTGCTGGTTGAACTCGGTCTTGCCCGCTAACTGGCGCCTGGCTGCGGCCCACTGACGGGCTGCGCTGCCTTTTTTTCCATGAAAACAGACAAACTGATTGTTCTGGCGACCTTGCTGCTGGCTGCGCTTTACTGGTTCGCCACCGAGCAAATCAGAGAGCCGCTGATCGGTGACCCGATCGGCCCCAAGGCCATTCCCAGGCTGCTGACCATCGGCTTGTTGATTGCCGCCGGCCTGCTCTGGATGGAAACCCTGGCCGGCCGCAAAACACGGACCCCAGCTACCTCCGCGGACAACCCGACACCGGCCCGGCGGCCGTACTTCATTGTCGCCATGGTGGGCAGCACGCTGGGCTACTTTTTCCTGTTCAGCTGGCTGGGCTATGCGCTGGCCACGGCACTGTACCTGTACGCCCTGATGGCGATTTTCAATCCCGGTAAAACCCGGGCCAATGCCCTGACGGCGACCGGCTTCAGCCTGGGCAGCTACCTGGCTTTCACCCGTTTGTTCGGGGCGCAGATCCCGGCCGGCCTGCTGCCCTTTTAATCCCCCGGCGCGCATGGAAACCTTCAACCACATCATCAACGGCTTTGGTGTGGCGCTGATGCCCATCAACCTCTGGTACACCTTTGTCGGCGTGCTGATCGGCACCATCGTCGGCATCTTGCCTGGCATCGGGCCGTCGGCCAGCATTGCCCTCTTGATCCCGATCACTTATGGCATGGACCCGGCCTCTGGCCTGATCATGATGGCCGGCGTTTACTACGGCACCAAATATGGCGGCTCGACCACCGCCATCCTGATCCGGACCCCGGGTGAGGCGGCCTCGGTGATGACCTCCATCGACGGCTATGAAATGGCCCGCAATGGCCGCGCCGGGGCAGCGCTGGCGATATCGGCCATTGGCTCTTTCATTGCCGGCACCCTGGGCGTGGTGGCTCTGACGCTGTTTGCTGTGCCGCTTTCCTCAACCGCTTTGAAGTTCGGCCCCGCCGAGTATTTCACTCTGATGCTGTTTGCCCTGACGGCGGTGGCATCGCTCTCCGGAAAATCCCCGGCCAAAGGCTTGCTGTCCACGATCCTGGGCCTGATGATCGCCACCATCGGCATTGACCTGCAAAGCGGGCAGCAGCGTTTCACCGCCGGCGTTGCCGAGTTTCAGGACGGCATCGGCTTCATCGTGGTGGTGGTGGGCATGTTTGCCCTGGCCGAGGTGTTTCGCGGCCTGGAAAAAATCCACTCCGG
>JBIKHR010000295.1:0-3729 GCA_044362035.1 Polaromonas sp.
GCTGGGCGCGGGACTGAGCGACGCGCAGCGCCGACAGCCACCGCCCATTGGCAGCGTGGTGACTTACCGGTTTCGCGGCACCACCGGCAGCGGCCTGCCCCGCTTTGCTACCTTCATGCGGGTGCGCGAAGCGGTCGAGCTTTAAAGCCCGGGGGCCGTCCGGGGTTCAGCGCTTCACGCAGTCGGCGTAATAGCGCTTCTTGCCCTTGGCGTCTTCCTGCTCGACCAGGCCGTGGATGTCGGTTTCAAAGCCCGGGCACTGGGCATTGAATTCGCGGGCGAACTTCAGGTAATCGACGATCCGCTTGTTAAATACCTCGCCCGGAATCAAGAGCGGTATGCCCGGCGGGTAAGGCGTCACCAGACCGACCGTGATGCGGCCTTCGAGATGGTCGATCTCGACCCGCTCGGTGGTGCGGTGCGCAATATGGGCGTAGGCGTCGCTGGGCTTCATGGCCGGCGTCAGGTCGCTCAGGTAGACCTCGGTGGTCAGGCGCGCAATGTCGTACTTGGCGTACAGGGTGTGAATGTGCTGGCACAGGTCGGCCAGGCCCATCTGCTCGTACTTGGGGTACTTTTGGCAGAACTCGGGAAGGATGCGCCACATCGGTTGGTTCTTGGCATAGTCGTCCTTGAACTGCTGCAGCGCCGTTAGCAGAGTGTTCCAGCGGCCCTTGGTGATGCCAATGGTGAACATGATGAAGAAGCTGTAAAGCCCGGTTTTTTCGACGATCACGCCGTGCTCGGCCAAAAACTTGGTGACGATACTGGCCGGAATGCCTGTCTTGGCGAACTTGCCGTTCAAGTCCAAACCGGGCGTGACGATGGTGGACTTGATCGGGTCCAGCATGTTGAAGCCGGTCGCCATCTGGCCGAAACCGTGCCAGTTATTGGCACCGTTTTTTGCCGTCTTGGCGCTGCGCGACTCGCCCTTGATGATCCAGTCCTCGGCCAGGCCGATGCCTTCTTCAACAAGCTTGTCAGGTCCCCAGACCTTGAACCACCAGTCGGCGCCATACTCTTCGTCAATCTTGCGCATGGCGCGGCGGAAATCCAGCGCTTCGGCAATGCTTTCTTCGACCAGCGCGGTGCCGCCCGGCGGCTCCATCATGGCCGCTGCCACGTCGCAGCTGGCGATGATGCTGTATTGCGGCGAGGTCGAGGTGTGCATCAGATAGGCCTCGTTGAAGAGATGCCTGTCGAGTTTGGTGTTTTGCGAGTCCTGCACCAGCACATGGCTGGCTTGGCTGATACCGGCCAGCAGCTTGTGAATCGACTGCGTCGAATACACCACCGCATGCTTGGGCCGGATGCGGTTCTTGCCCATGGCGTGGTAAGTGCCGTAGAACGGATGAAAGGCCGCGTGCGGCAGCCAGGCCTCGTCAAAGTGCAGGTTGTCGATGAAACCATCGAGCATGCCCTTGATAGTCTCGGTGTTGTAGAGCACGCCGTCGTAAGTGGACTGCGTCAGCGTCAGCACACGCGGCTTGACCTTGTTCGCGTCGACGCCCTTGAGCAGCGGGTTGGCGGCGATCTTGGCGCGGATAGCGTCGGGCTCAAACTCGCTTTGCGGAATGGGGCCGATGATGCCGAAGTGATTGCGCGTGGGCTTCAAGAACACCGGAATCGCGCCCGTCATGATGATGGCGTGCAAGATGGATTTGTGGCAGTTGCGGTCCACCACCACCACGTCGCCTGGCGCCAC
The DNA here is from genome assembly GCA_044362035.1 of Polaromonas sp. GTDB lineage: Bacteria > Pseudomonadota > Gammaproteobacteria > Burkholderiales > Burkholderiaceae_C > Polaromonas. Next base: position 1,706 of record JBIKHR010000295.1, read on the forward strand.
GGTGTAATGCCACACCATCTTGTTGCTGGTGCTGGTGCCGTTGGTCACAAAAAAGCAATGGTCGGCATTGAAGATGCGTGCCGCGTTGCGCTCGCTAGCGCCAATGGCGCCATCATGGTCGAGCAACTGGCCCAGTTCTTCAACCGCGTTGCACACGTCGGCACGCAGCATGTTTTCACCAAAAAACTGGTGGAACATTTGACCTACGGGACTCTTCAAAAACGCCACGCCACCCGAGTGACCCGGACAATGCCAGCTGTAAGAGCCGTCTTCGGCGTAGTCAAGCAAGGCCTTGAAGAACGGCGGCTGCACACCCTCCAGGTAACTCTTGGCTTCGCGGATGATGTGGCGCGCCACAAATTCCGGCGTGTCTTCAAACATGTGAATGAAACCATGCAACTCGCGCAGGATGTCATTGGGAATGTGGCGACTGGTCTTGGTCTCGCCGTACACGTAGATGGGCACGTCCAGGTTCTTGCGGCGCACTTCGGCAATGAAGTGGCGCAGGTTCAGCACGGCAGGGTCCAGGTCGGGGCCGGGTGTGAACTCTTCATCGTCGATCGACAAAATGAAAGCGCTGGCCCGGCTTTGCTGCTGGGCAAACTGTGTCAAATCGCCGTAGCTGGTGACACCCAGCACCTCAAAGCCCTCGGTTTCAATGGCTTGCGCCAGCGCACGAATCCCCAGACCCGAGGTGTTTTCAGAACGGAAGTCTTCGTCGATGATGACAATCGGAAAGCGAAATTTCATGGTGTGCACGGGGGCTGAAAGCCTGATCCGCTGAGGGCTGTGAGGTTTAAAAGACCGAAGTGTACGGAAATAATGTGTCGCGCAAGCCTCTGCCGCACTTTTGCCAGAAAATAAGGCAACTCATCACACAACCCCTATGACCACCCTGAATGTTTTGGGCACCCCGCTGCTGCCCTGCTCCTACGACCCATTGACCGGCTACTTTAGGGACGGGTGCTGCGAAACAGATGAGAGTGATACTGGCTCACACTTGGTCTGCGCGCGCGTGACGCAAGACTTTCTGGATTTTTCCGTGGCCCGTGGCAATGACCTCGTGACCCCGCGTCCTCAATGGCGCTTTGCCGGCTTGAAAGCCGGTGACCGCTGGTGCTTGTGTGTGAACCGATGGAAAGAAGCGCTTGACGCCGGTTTTGCGCCGCCCGTTGTTCTGGAGTGCACCCACCAAAACGCCACCCGCGTGGTCAGCCTGGAAATCCTGCAGGCGCACGCCTACAAAGCAGCCTCTCACTGAGCGCCGCACTGCTACAATGCGAGCTTCGCGGAAAGGTGGATGAGCGGTTTAAGTCACACGCCTGGAAAGCGTGCGTGGGGTTATACCCACCGCGGGTTCGAATCCCGCCCTTTCCGCCAAAAATGAGTGCGCCGACATCCATCGGCGCCAAGCGCAAAAAGCCCGGCTTGTCCGGGCTTTTTCATGTCCGGGTCATTTGGCATGGCCCGTTTGCTTACAAATTTCAGGCACGCAAACCGCTTACGCTTCACAATAGCTTATGAAAATCAAGTCCACATTCATGGGGGTACGCAAGGCGCTGGCGACCGCCATCGTTTTAAGCAGCGTTTTGGGAGCCAACCTGACCATGGCAGTTGAAGAACCCAAATTTGAGACCGTGCTCAAGGAAGATGCTTTTGAGATCCGGCGTTACCCGTCGCTGGTGGTGGCCACCACACAAGTGCCGGGCGACATGGATGCAGCGTCCAATCGAGGGTTCAGAACGATTGCCGACTACATTTTTGGTAACAACGTGGCTACACCGGCAGGGGCATCCGCCAAGATTGCCATGACGGCACCTGTCACCGTGGTGCCCGTTTTGCCCGCGGCCAGTGCGGCAACTTCAGACATGGCCGCTGAGCAATGGCAAGTGCAGTTTGTGATGCCGGGACAGTACAGGCTGGACACCCTGCCCCGGCCCAAGAACGAGGCCGTGACCTTGCGCGAGTTGCCAGCACGCACCACAGCCGTGCTGAGCTATTCGTGGCTCAACTCAGAGACCAAG
>JBIKHR010000053.1:0-12237 GCA_044362035.1 Polaromonas sp.
CAAGATCTACTATCGCCATTCCGGTTATCCAGGCGGCATTTCTGCCACCAATTTCCGTGACATGCAAACCAAGTTCCCGGGCCGCGCCCTGGAAAAAGCCGTCAAGGGCATGCTGCCCAAAGGCCCGCTTGGTTACGCCATGATCAAGAAGCTCAAGGTGTACGGTGGTGCAGAGCACCCGCACACTGCCCAGCAACCCAAAGTGTTGGAAATCTAAGGAGCCTTGAATGATTGGTGAATGGAACAACGGCACCGGCCGACGCAAATCCAGCGTTGCCCGCGTGTTTATCAAAAAAGGCACTGGCAAGATCACGATCAACGACCGGGACATCCAGGTGTTCTTCGGCCGTGAAACGTCGATCATGATTTGCCGCCAACCCCTGTTTCTGACAAACCATGTCGAGACGTTTGACATCATGGTCAACGTGCACGGCGGCGGTGAGTCCGGCCAGGCTGGCGCAATCCGCCACGGTATCACCCGCGCGCTGATCGACTATGACGCAGCCCTCAAACCGGCCCTGAGCCAGGCTGGCTTTGTCACCCGTGACGCCCGTGAAGTCGAGCGTAAAAAGGTCGGTTTCCGTTCGGCACGTCGCCGCAAACAGTTCAGCAAGCGCTAATCCGCTTCTTGTGTTGTCCAAAGCCGCTGTGGTGCAAGCCCGGCGGCTTTTTTCATGGGCTTTCTGTCTTTCCCCACCCAGTAGACATGTCCGTCTTGTGGTTGATCAATTTACTGTACTATTACCTGCTTACCCCTTGAGGAGCCTTCCATGAGCGCAGTTGCAGAGAACATCCAGACCGAAATGCCCGCCCCGTTTGTCTTCACCGACAGCGCTGCCGCCAAGGTGGCAGACCTGATCGCCGAAGAAGGCAATCCGGAGCTCAAGCTGCGCGTTTTCGTTCAGGGCGGTGGTTGCTCGGGCTTTCAGTACGGCTTCACCTTTGACGAGATCACCAATGAAGACGACACCACCATGACCAAAAATGGCGTGTCCCTGCTGATCGACGCCATGAGCTACCAGTACCTGGTGGGCGCTGAAATCGACTACAAGGATGACCTCGAAGGCGCCCAGTTCGTCATCAAGAACCCTAATGCCACCAGCACCTGCGGCTGCGGCTCGAGCTTCTCCGCCTGAGTTATTGAATCTTCCGCTGCCTGGCAGCATGCAAAAAGGGCCCTGCGGGGCCCTTTTGCTTTGGTGGCTTCAGCGGGGCGCGGGAGGTGCCTTGTACAGCGCACCCAGCACCCGCGGGCTTTTGGCGCCGGTCACGGCCACCAGGTTGCCTGGCTGGTTGCTGGTAAAAGCTTGCGCCAGCCAGGCAAAGGCTGCCGCCTCCACCTGCAAGGGAGGCAGGCCGCGCGCGGCGGTGGACGTTACCTGCACGCCCGGCAAGGCCAATGCGAGCTGGCGCATCAGTTCGGTGTTCAGGGCGCCGCCGCCACAGACCAGCAATTGGGCCGCGGCGGGCAGGTGTTGCAGCAAGTCCCGCGCGCAAGCCTGCGCTGTCAGCGCCGTCAGACTGGCCTGCACATCGGTGGGTGCCACAGACTCAAAACCCTGCAATTGCTCGTCCAGCCAGGCCGGGTTGAACAAATCGCGCCCCGTGCTCTTGGGCGGCTGGCGCTGGAAATAGGGGGCGCTCAGCAGGCGGGCCAGCAGCGCCGGATGAACCTGCCCTGAAGCCGCCCAGGCGCCCGCGTCGTCATAAGGCCGGCCGGTGTGGCGCTGGCACCAGAAATCCATCAGCGCGTTGCCCGGTCCGCAGTCAAAGCCCAGCACGCGGCCACTGGCGGGCAGCAGGCTGAGGTTGCTGATGCCCCCGATATTGAGCACCGCCCGCGCCTGGCTGGCGTCAGCCCACAGCGCCGCGTGAAAAGCCGGCACCAGGGGCGCGCCCTGGCCGCCGGCTGCCACATCGGCATTGCGAAAATCCGCAATCACGTCGATGCCTGTCCGCTCGGCCAGCAGCGCCGGATTGTTCAATTGCAGCGAGTAGCCAGTGCCAAACTCTTGTGGGCGGTGGCGCACGGTTTGACCGTGCGCGCCAATGGCCACGATGTCCTGACGCCGTATGCCCTGCGAGGCGGCTTCTTGCAGCAGGCGCTCGACCACGCGGGCGTAGACCTCGGCCAGTTGGTTGGCGGCCAGTGCGGCTCGGTGCAGTTCGTCGGGGCCGGAGGTGTTGAGGGCCAGCAGTTCGTCTTTGAAACTGGCGTCAAAGGGCAGGCTGGCCGATGCACGCACCAGTGCTGGCGCAGCGGGAGAAAAATCGGCAATGACACCGTCCACGCCGTCAAGCGAGGTGCCGGACATCAGGCCGATGTAGTAGTGGGACATGAAGCGAGGCCAGGGCAGTGGCGCCTGGCGTCAGCTCACTCGGCGCGGCTCTGGCCGATCGCGACGGCGGCTTGCAGCTCGTTGCGTACCGTGGCGGCCAGGCGTTTGAAGGCGGGCATGCTGGCAGCCGGCAGGGGAATGCTTTCGCTTTGGCGGGCCAGCACGGTTGGGTCCTGGTGCTTGCCATCGACCCGGAACTCAAAATGCAGGTGCGGGCCGGTGGCCCAGCCGGTGGCGCCCACCGCGCCAATGGTCTGGCCCTGGGCGACACGCGCGCCGCGCTGCACGCCAATGCGGCTCAGGTGGGCATACACGGTGGTGTGGCCGCTGCGGTGATTGATGAACACCACGTTGCCAAAACCGCCTTGCGTACCGGCAAATTCGACCACGCCGTCACCCACGCTGCGCACGGCGGTGCCGGTGGGCGCAGCGTAGTCCACGCCCAGGTGCGCGCGCCAGGTTTGCAAAATGGGGTGAAAGCGCATCTTGAAGCCGCTGCTCATGCGCGAGAACTCCATGGGCGAGGCCAGATAGGCCTTGCGCAGGCTTTGCCCGTCGAGCGAGTAATAAGAGCCTTTGGCCCGGCTGCTCTGGGCGGCGGTTGGCGTGCCAGGGACGACCGGCGTCTGCATGGATGGATCGCTGAACCACAGGGCCTGGAAAGTTTTGCCGTTGTTGACGAACTCGGCGTTCAGCACCTTACCGGTTTTGAGGGCTTCGCCGTCGGCTTCCAGGGTTTCGTAATAAACGCTGAAACGGTCGCCCTTGCGCAGACTGCGGTGAAAGTCGATGTCGCCCGAGAAAATGCCGGCGATTTGTGAGGCGACGGCGTCGGGGATATTGGCTTCGTCGGTGGCGGCGAACAGCGAGGACTTGATGTTGCCGCTGGCCGCGCGGGTCGAGACGGTGTAGGGCGCGGTCTCCACACGTGAGCTGAAGCGCTCGCCGCTGCGCTCGATCACCAGGCGGCGGAACTGGGTTTCGTCCTCAGTGGCCCAGCGCATGGACAGCTTGAGCAGTCGCTGGTCGTCGGTGGTTTCGGCTGTGACAGTCTTGCCGGCCCGGCCCACCAGCAGCGAGCGCGCCAGGGTGTCGGTGCGCAAAAAGGTGGCCGCTGCAGCGTCGTCAATGTTCAGGCGGCGCAGCAGGGTTTCAGCGGTGTCTGTGCTGCGGCTGACTTCGGTGCGGAAAAGGTTGAAGCGCTGGTTGGACAGCGACTCACTTTGGGCTTGCCACGGCAGGGCCTGCACTGCTTCAACGACCTGAGTGACCGGCAGGTCAGAGGCGTCAGGGGCCAGCGGCGCTACGCCGAAGGCCGTCACACCCGTGCCCAGCAAGAGCGCAGCCAGTGCGCCGGTGATGCGTTTGGGGTGCCTTGCCAGCGCCGCCATCAGGGGCTGCCGGCATTGCCAGAGGGGCTGCAACTTGCGATAAAAACCGTCAATGCTCAAAAGGATAGCTTCCAGCGTGGGGGCTCATCACAACCCGCAGGGCGGTGACGGCAAAAATCAAGGTCGCAGCCCGCAGGCTGCGGCGACAATTCGGATGCGGATCAGCAAGTAGCGCGCCAATCTAGAATTGCTGCCGGGCGCTGATCTCAAAGCAAGCTCAGGATTATAGCCACCCGAAAAGCCCGAAATATAACGAAAACCCTTATGAATCAAGCGCTTTCCTCCACTTCGCCCCTGTCTGATGCTGTTCAGCAAGCACTGGCCGTGACCTTGCGCGGCTGCGAAGAGTTGATTCCGCAGGCCGAATGGGTGAAAAAACTGACCCGTTCCGAGGCCAGTGGTCAGCCCCTGCGCATCAAATTGGGGCTGGACCCGACCGCTCCCGACATCCACATCGGTCACACGGTGGTGCTCAACAAGATGCGGCAGTTGCAGGATTTGGGGCACCAGGTGATCTTTCTTATCGGTGACTTCACCAGCCTGATCGGTGACCCGTCCGGGCGCAACAGCACCCGTCCGCCTTTGACCCCTGAGCAGATCAAGGCCAACGCCGAAACCTACTACCGCCAGGCCAGTCTGGTGCTGGACCCGGCCAAAACCGAGATTCGCTACAACAGCGAGTGGAGCATTCCGCTGGGCGCTATGGGCATGATCCAGCTGGCCGCCAAGTACACCGTGGCCCGCATGATGGAGCGCAACGACTTTCATGACCGCTTCAAGGCCGGCACGCCCATCAGCGTGCATGAATTTTTGTACCCGCTGATGCAGGGCTACGACTCGGTGGCGCTCAAGTCCGACCTGGAACTCGGCGGCACCGACCAGAAGTTCAACCTGCTGATGGGCCGCACCCTGCAACAGGAATACGGCCAGGAGCCGCAGTGCATCCTGACCATGCCGCTGCTGGAGGGGTTGGACGGCATTGAGAAAATGTCGAAAAGCAAAAACAACTACATCGGCATCGCCGAAGAGCCCAATAGCATGTTCGCCAAAGTGCTGTCGATCTCTGACACCCTGATGTGGCGCTGGTACACCTTGCTGTCCTTCCAGAGCGAAGAGGCGATTGCCGCGCTGAAGGCTGAAGTGGCTGGCGGGCGCAACCCCAAAGACGCCAAGGTGGCGCTGGCCAAGGAAATCACGGCGCGCTTTCATTCAGCCGCCGCCGCAGATGCGGCCGAGCAGGACTTCATCAACCGCAGCAAGGGGGGCGTGCCGGACGAGATCGACGAGGTGACGCTGAGCGGCGCGCCCATGGGCATCGCCGCCCTGCTCAAAGCCGCCGGCCTGGCCCCTTCGGGCAGCGAGGCTACCCGCCTGATCGACGGCGGCGGTGTACGGGTAGATTCGAGCGTGGTCAGCGACAAGGCGCTGAAACTGCCTGCGGGTACCTACGTGGTGCAGGTCGGCAAGCGCAAGTTCGCACGTGTCACGCTGAGCTGAGATTCGTCATTCGCTCCGGACGCAGGCGGCCCTGGCGCTCAGCTTCGTTCGTGTCCTCCGCCCTGCGGGCTCCCCCTTTACCTCACTGCGCTGAGCGCCATGGCCGCCTGCGTCACCAAGCGCTGTTGGAACACTTTGGGTATTTAAAAAGGGATAGCAAGCCAAAAGTGGCCGCTAAAGGTCATGGCGGGGCGAATGCTGCAGCGAAATAAAGGAGGAGCCCGAAGGGCGGGGGACATTCGCGTAAGCATTCACCTCGCCATGACCGGCGCACCTTCTACTGCCCCTCAATACGGGTTGTCAAACCCCAGCGAACCCATCAGCAGCACTTCCAGAGCTTCCATTTCCAGCGCGTCACGCTCATTGGTTTCGTGGTCGTAACCCTGGGCGTGCAAAGTGGCGTGCACCAGCAGGTGGGCGTAATGCGCTTGCAGCGTTTTGCCCTGGGCAGCGGCTTCGCGTGCCACCACCGGGCCGCACAGCACCAGGTCGGCCGTGACCACCGGCGCTTGCGTGTAGTCGAAGGTCAGTACGTTGGTGGCGTAGTCCTTGCCGCGGTAGTCGTGGTTCAGGCTGCGGGCTTCTTCTTCGCCGACCACGCGCACGGTCAGCTCGGCGTCGCGCAGCAAGGCGTGTGTGATCCATCGCTTAACGGCGGCGCGAGGCAGGGCGGCGCGGTGCGCGGCCAGTTGCGCAAAGTCGCCAAACTGCAGCGACAAGTCCAGCGCGTTGGCGGCCTGGCAGGGCGGCGTCAAAGGGGCAGGGCGGGTGGCCATGTCAGGCCTTGCGCCGGGTTTTGCGGGCTGGCTTGGCGCTGGCACGCGCCTGAACGGCGTCTACTTCATCGGCGTCGTCGGTGTCGTCTGCAGCGGCGTCCACCTCAGCGTCAGGGTTGCGTTGCTTGTCATAGGCATCGACGATGCGCGCCACCAGCGGGTGCCGCACCACGTCGGCGCTGGTCAGGCGCGTGATGGCGATGCCCTGCACGCGCTTCATGATGCGCTCGGCGTCAATCAAGCCGCTGAGTTGCGTGCGCGGTAAATCAACCTGGCTCACGTCGCCCGTCACCACGGCCTTGCTACCAAAGCCGATGCGCGTCAAAAACATCTTCATCTGCTCGGGCGTGGTGTTTTGCGCCTCGTCCAAAATCACAAAAGCGTGGTTCAGCGTGCGGCCGCGCATGAAGGCCAGTGGCGCAATTTCAATTTGCTGGCGCTCAAAGGCTTTTTGCACGCGCTCAAAACCCATCAGCTCGTACAGGGCGTCATACAGCGGGCGCAAATAAGGGTCCACTTTTTGGTTCAGGTCACCCGGCAAAAAGCCCAGGCGCTCGCCGGCTTCTACCGCGGGGCGCGTCAGCACAACGCGTTGTACCGCGCTGCGCTCCAGCGCATCGACCGCGCAGGCCACCGCCAGGTAGGTCTTGCCGGTGCCGGCCGGGCCAATGCCGAAGGTGATGTCGTGCGTGGCGATGTTCTCCAGGTACTGGCCCTGATTGACGGTGCGCGCCCGCAGGTCGGCGCGGCGCGTCGCCAGCACGGTAGCGCCATCGGGCGCGCGGCTGAGGGCGGTGTCGCCGGCCATCATCAGCTGCACCTGCTCTTCAGGAATGGGCCGACTGGCCATTTCATACAGCGCCTGCAGCACCTCCAGCGCCTGCTCGGCCCGCGCCTTGGGCCCGTCGATCTTGAACTGCTCAAAGCGGTGCGCGATCTTCACCTGCAAGCCGACCTCAATGGTGCGAATGTGCGCGTCCATCGGCCCGCACAAGTGGCCCATGCGGGTGTTGTTCGGCGGCGTGAAAGTGTGGCGAAGAATCAAGAGCGCGGTCCTGGTGGTTGGAGGTGAGTGGTGATTGTCAGCGCACTGCTAAGATTTGCCAATGATCGGACGCATAACAGGCCTGCTGGCCGAAAAAAATCCGCCCGAGTTGCTGGTGGACTGCCACGGCGTGGGCTACGAGCTGCTGGTGCCCATGAGCACCTATTACAACCTGCCGGCGCTGGGCGAGAGCGTCAGTCTGCTGACGCATTTTGTGGTGCGTGAAGACGCGCAAATTCTGTTTGGTTTTGCCACCGCCAGCGAGCGGGCGGCTTTCAGGCAGCTCATCAAGATTTCCGGCGTGGGCCCGCGCACCGCGCTCAGCGTGCTCAGCGGCATGAGTGTGGACGAGCTTTCTCGCGCTGTCAGCGCGCAAGAGGCCGGTCGCATCATCAAGGTGCCGGGTATCGGCAAAAAAACCGCCGAGCGTTTGCTGCTCGAGCTCAAGGGCAAGCTGGGCCCAGACCTGGGTGCGCCTCAGAGCAGCGCCACTGACAACCCCTCAGATATCTTGCAGGCCCTGGTGGCGCTGGGCTACAGCGACCGCGACGCCGCGCTCGCCCTCAAAGCCCTGCCGCCCGACACAGGCGTGAGCGACGGCATCAAGCTTGCGCTCAAGGCGCTGACCAAATAGCCTATTGCGATTTGGATAGCCGGCGGATATACTAACAAAATGAAAACCGCTGTATTGACGATCTCCGCTTGGGGTAACAGCCATGCCATTCGCATCAGCCGCGAGCTGATGCAGGCCATGGACATCACGCCTGACACGCCCTTGCAAGCAACCGTACTTTCCAAGGGGTGTTTGGAGCTGCGCGCCGCCAAGCAGCGTCCTGGCTTGGCAGACAAATTAGCCGCGTTTGACCCGCAGCTGCACGGTGGAGAACTGATGCAAGATGCCCCGCAAGGCGCCGAGTTTGGTCATCCAGCGTGAGCCGGTCCAAAGCTTGGGTGCCTGACCGGCAAGAAATCATCTGGGTTAATTTCAACCCCCAAGTGGGGCGGGAGATGCGCGACCTGCACCCCATGCTGGTGCTGTCGCCCAAAGTCTTTAATGACAAGACGTCCATCGTGATTGGCTTTCCGATGTCCACGGCGGCTTACAACGCAACAAATCCCTTTGCCATTGATAACAGCCGTTCCGCCAAAGAGCCCAGCTATATCATTTGCAACCAACCCAAGAGCTTTGACTGGCGCCAGCGCCAAGCCAGTCAGCACCCATGGAAGCGCGTCAGTGACGGCGCATTTCAGGCAGCCTGTCTGGGGCTTAACGACATCATTGAACTGCTGAGCCCATGAGCATCCAGACCGACGATTTCGACATGGCCGCCGTGCCGCCCAAACGGGTGATGTCGGCCGAGCCCGCCTCGCCACGCGAAGAAGCCATCGAGCGCGCCCTGCGCCCCAAGCTGTTTGACGACTACGTGGGCCAGACCAAGGTGCGCGACCAGCTGGAGATTTTCATCGGCGCCGCCAAAAAACGCGGCGAAGCGCTGGACCACGTGCTGCTGTTCGGCCCACCCGGCTTGGGAAAAACCACGCTGAGTCACATCATTGCGCAAGAGCTGGGCGTCAACCTGCGGCAGACCAGCGGCCCCGTGCTTGAAAAGCCCAAGGACCTGGCGGCGCTGCTGACCAACCTCGAAAAAAACGATGTGCTTTTCATCGACGAAATTCACCGTCTGAGCCCGGTGGTCGAAGAGATTTTGTACCCCGCGCTGGAGGACTACCAGATCGACATCATGATCGGCGAAGGCCCGGCCGCGCGCAGCATCAAGCTCGACCTGCAGCCATTCACGCTGGTGGGCGCCACCACCCGCGCCGGCATGCTGACCAACCCGCTGCGTGACCGCTTTGGCATCGTCGCCCGGCTCGAGTTTTACACCGCTGAAGAGCTGGCCCGCATCGTCAAGCGCAGCGCCGGCTTGCTCAAGGCGCCCATGGAAGAAGCCGGCGGCATCGAAATCGCCAAGCGCTCGCGCGGCACACCGCGCATTGCCAACCGCCTGCTGCGGCGCGTGCGCGACTACGCCGACGTCAAGGGCAGCGGTGTCATCACGCTAGAGATTGCGCACCAGGCACTGGCCATGCTGGACGTGGACCCGCGCGGCTTTGACGTGATGGACCGCAAACTGCTCGAAGCCGTGATCCACCGCTTTGACGGCGGCCCGGTCGGCCTGGACAACATCGCCGCCAGCATCGGCGAAGAGCCCGGCACCATCGAAGACGTGATCGAGCCCTACCTGATTCAGCAAGGCTACCTGCAACGCACCCCGCGCGGCCGCATCGCCACACTGGCCGCCTTTCGCCACCTGGGCGTCACGCCCCCCGCAGGCCGGCCCGACAGCGGCTCAGACCTCTTCGGTCAAAGCTGAGCAGCTCGGCCTTCGCCCCCAAAGCCCCTACATTCCTGCGCGGGCAGGAATCCATCCCGGCATTCGTCAGTCACTGCTTGACAAAAGTAAGCCAATGGACGACCATGTGCCGATGGTTTTCGAATGGGACGAAGTTAAAAGTGAAGCCTGTTACACGCAGCGCGGCTTTGACTTCACCTACGTACTGCGACTTTTTCTGGATCCCGATAGAGTGGTTCGCAAAGATCATCGCTGGGACTATGGCGAAGACCGGTTCCAGCTCACAGGCGCGATCGAGCAGCGCGTGTTTGTAGTGGTCTATACCGTTCGCGCAACTTCGGTGCGCATCATCTCGGCCCGTAAAGCCAACCGCAGAGAGGTTAAAGACTATGAAAACAACGCGAATCAAAATTGACTTGAACAAGCCCGCCGGCGTGCCCGTGGGGCGTATGAATGCTCAATTGTTGGACGCAACCACGGATCAGGACATTTTGTTGCACGCGCAAGCGGATGAGCAAGGTGCCGTACTGGACGCGGCGAAGTTTGCCCGGCGGGTTCGTAAGCGCCTCGGGTTGACGCAAATTGAGTTTTCTCAACGAATAGACGTTTCGCTAGACACCATACGTAACTGGGAACAAGGCAAACGAAGCCCGACAGGTGCGGCAAAGGCACTGCTGAAAGTGCTCGACAAATCACCAGAGGCCGCCTTGTTGGCGCTGAGTTAAAGCGCCGCGCAGATCCTATTCATTTCCCGGCATTCCTGCCCTCACCGTCATTTTTGCGAAGGCAGGAATCCATCCCCGCTTCAAGCCCGCCCCGCGCGGGCTTTTTTGCACTCGCACGCACTCAAGGCCAGAAAATTCCGCCCGTCGAAAATACTTTGTCTATATAAAAACATTAGATATTTGTTGTATTTCTCCCAAATGGCTATTTTTTATCAGCCCCAGCCAGAGCAGCTAAGCCCACTTGCATGTACCGCAAAGTACTCATCAGCGCGGTGCTGTAGTGCCCGCCTTGCAGTTGCAGCCAGCAATTTCCGCTGCTGAGAAATCAACAATCACAGTTCGGCCAAAAACCAAACTCAGGCGTACAACACACCTGGCCGCACAAAACCCCACAGCCATGAAAAAACCCCGCTGTGTTGCCACAGCGGGGTTCCAGGTTTCAACCATCAGCTGACTTGCGTCAGCGTTTTGATTAGAAGGTGTGTGCCAAACCAGCGCGGTATTGAGTACCTTTGTAACCTTGAGTCTCTGTCAGGCCAGACTTGGTGCCGGTAGAAAAACCAGCGGAAGTACGCTTGCTGAATGCATAAGATACGCCGAACTCAGTCAATTTAATAACGTCACGTTTGAAGTAGTTCATACCAACAGTGACGGCGCCCAAAGGCACAGTAACGCTGAAGCCGTTACCCGCTTTTGTTTGAGCGTTAGCAATTGCTTGGGCTTCTGCTTGCGACAGGTTAATCAAGTTTGCAGTGCCAGCGAGGGCAGCGGAAGTGCCTTCAGCGGAGGCGCCATCATGTGCAAATGCGACTTTAGCAACGCCGAGGTCATATGTAACGGCCAGCTCGACATTGGCTTTTGCCTTGATGCCAGTGCTGGCAGTGTTATCAGCAGGAGCCGTTTTGTAAGCAGCCGTAACCATCAAAGGACCGTTGGCATAAGCGCCGCCCAATACGTAAGCGCTGGTGTTGGCAGGAACAGCATTGGTACCTGCCAAGTTGATGGCGCCGTCATTCAGCTCAACATAAGTGATCGAACCAGTGAAGCCGGAGATGGTGGGGCTGGTATAAGAAACTGTGTCAATGGAGCCGCGGGAGATGATGCCGGTGTTGTCATACAGGCCATCAGGCAGGTTGATGGCAGCAGAGCCAATCGATGCGATCAGATCGCTGTTGCGTGTGTTGCGCATTGCGATAGCACCGAAGCCGCCAGAAACGCCAATACCGGAGTCAGCGCGGGTCACTGCAGCGCCACGGAAAGCGCCAGTTTCAAGCAGGTAATCAAAAGAAGCTTTCAAGCCGCCGCCGAGGTCTTCCACAGCTGCCAGTTTCAAGTTGGCGTCGGTTACGGCAAAGCCTTTGCCCTCGCGTGTTGCGTTGTTCGCTGCAGTGGTTGGGTCAGTCGTGCCGCTGCCACCCAGTTGCTGGATGTTTTTGTTAGCGGTGGCGCTGTTGTAAGCGGTGCTCAGGTCTTTTTGGTAGGCAAAACGATAGGTGCCAGACAAAGTGACGGTGGACTGAGCAGAAGCGGTACCAAAGGCTGCCAGAGCAGCCAGGGCACACCGGTTTCAAGGCTGCAAAACCCCTCGAAAAACAGGCCCCTACAGAGCGGATTTCGCTCTTTAAAGCGGTAAAAGCTGTTGTATTTTCCCAAGCGTACAAACAAAGCGGCGGCTTAAGCCAATCCGTTTACAAATCTAAATCGCTAAAAATAATAACTAAATAATAAATTTGTAAAAATTTTATTTTATTAATTTCAGCTTAATTGATTTCTTTATAGCTAATTGAAACAAATATTCAAGCCGCTTGACGCGGCAATTAGTGTGTACAACACTTCAGCGCTCCCCCCATATCTGAAGTCAATCCCTTCTTCGCCCGCCTGGCGGCCAATGACGCGCCGCCGGGCACCATGCCGCGCAGTCGCCAGCGGGAGCGGACCGTGCCGATTCCGGAAACCCTGACGCCGGTGCCGGGTTATCCGCAAAAGCTGGCGGTCTTCAAAATGGAGGCCAGCCGGTTCTGGCAGGTGCGCTGCTGGGTGGCCGGGCGCACCCATAGGCGCAGCACGCAAACCCAGTCTTTGCGCATGGCGCAAAGCTTTGCCCGGCAGT